>NZ_JBARVQ010000455.1:0-4155 GCF_049646345.1 Albidovulum sp.
GTCGTGCTCATTTTGTCGTCAATGCCCCGAAAATCACTGTCGGTCAGCATAAGGGATTCGAACCGGATTGAAAGGGCCCTTGCCGCCGATGCGCGGTGCTTTGTCAAAGCACCAGCGCAAGGGCCACGCCGGTTGCGGCCGCGAGCCCCAGAACCGCGATCAGGTTCCAGTGGCGGGCAAGCAGAAGCCAGCCGCAGATCACGGCGATCAGGGCGGGCTGCCATTGGAATGAGGTGATATCAGGAAGTGGAAGAGAGCCGCTGCTGCCCATGCGGGCAAAGAACAGATGCAGCGCGAACCAGATCGCCAGATTGGCGATCACGCCCACGACGGCGGCACTGACGCCTGACAGGGCAGAGGCCAGACGCGGGCGCGCGGCGATCCATTCGATATAGGGCGCGAAAGCGAAGACCCAGAGAAAGCAGGGCACGAAGGTGACCCAGAGCGTCAGTGCTGCCGCCGCGATGGCCAACCCCGCGCCGCCCTGTTGCGCTCCGGCAAGGTAGCCCACGAATTCGGTCACAAGGATCAGCGGCCCCGGCGTCGTCTCGGCCAGTCCCAGCGCGTCCATCATCTGGGGCGTGGTCAGCCAGCCATAGTCCTGAACAACCGTCTGGGTCATATAGGCCAGAACCGCATAGGCGCCGCCAAAGGTGACGACCGCGAGTTTTGAGAAGAAGAGCCCGATCTCGACAAGAAACCCCTGCCCGAAAAGGGCCAAGACTGCGATGGGCCCCCACCAGAGGCCCAGCCCGGTGCCAATGGTCAGGGGGAGGTGCGGATTGGCGGGGCGGGGCATTGCCTTGGCCGGGGCGCGCGGCAGAAGCACCGCGCCCGCGATGGCGGCGGCAAGGACGATGGCGGGGAAGGGCAGGTTGAGGGCAAAGATCGCGATGAAGGCCAAAACCGCGATCGCATAGGCCGCACGGGCCTTCAGCGCCCGCTTTGCCACCTTGATCAGCGCCTCGATCACGATCACCACGACCGCCGCCTTGACGCCAAGAAACAGCGCCGCGACCAGCGGCACCTGTCCGAAGGCGGAATAAAGTGCCGCGAGGGTCAGGATCACCGCCGCACCCGGCAGCACGAAAAGCCCGCCTGCGATCAGCCCGCCCCTGATACCACCCAGTTTCCAGCCCGCATAGGTGGCAAGCTGCATTGCCTCGGGTCCGGGCAGGAGCATGCAGAAGGAAAGGGCGCGCAGGTATTCCTCCTCGCTCAGCCAGTCGCGCTCTTCCACCAGTTCGCGGTGCATCAGCGCGATCTGCGCCGCAGGTCCGCCGAAGGAAAGGACACCGATCCGGCCGAAGACCGTCCAGAGCTGCCGATCACTCATACCTTGCGCCCCGCTGGCCAGTCATGGCCTTCGTCGAACCCGTCGCGGGCCCAGCGGTAAAGCGCGTCATACATCGCCATTCCGGCCTCAAGCTGTTCCAGATCGTCCTTGTATTGCCGCGAAAGCCCGACCGATAGCGCCAAAAGCCCGGCCGCTTGCGGGGCAAGGTCTTGGCGGTCGGTATCGGCCCCGCGCACCACCAAAGCCAGCCGGTCGAGAGGCTCCGTATGCAGGTGAAAGTCGTCGAGCAGGGCGTCGAATGAACACTTGTCGCCGCGATGTGAGAATGTGACGCCCTCGATGTCGAAGGGAATCGCGCCGAACTTCTCGGCCACTGACGGAACCTCGGCCGGGGCCACGAACAGGAACTGCGCGCCGGGGTCGATGAAGCGGCGGATGAGCCAGGGGCAGGCGATGCGGTCGATCTTGGGCCGGTGCCGTGTGACCCAGAGGTGCGTGCCGGGTAGGGCGGCGGCGGGGATTACTGGTAACCCGGCTGCCTGCCATGCAAGAATGCCACCCTCCAGCGTTTCGGACCCTATCCCGTGGCAGCGCAGGATCGCTGCCGCGCCTTCCGACAATTTCAGACCTTTCTTGCAGATCACGACCGCATTGCGGTCGCTGATTTCCGAAACAAGCTCGGCGATCCGCGCATAGGGATGACGGCGGGAACCGGGGATCAGATACGGATTGTCGGCAAAGTCGTCGTCCATGCAGGTGTCAATCAGGACGGGACAGTCGGGCGTACCGATCAGACGGGCGAGTTGGGCGGGGGATATGGAGCCGAAGCCGGGCATGTTGCATCCTTTCGTGGAGCGTTGAAGGATGCGACGCTTCTGGCCGTGGCCTCACGGGGCGCGGTCGCGGGCCCCATGGGTCAAACGTGGCACGGCTCGGGGCTCTACGTCAAGGTCAGCCCAAAGGCTTGGCCACCTCGCGCAATATCTTCGCGCGGATCGCGCGGGGGTAATCCTCCAGCCCGCGCGCGGTCATGACAAAACCCTGACGGGTGACGATGAAACGCCGGTAATATTCGGTGATGGGGGAACCGCGCCCGACATCCTCGATGGCGACGGCATTGATGTTCGCCCCGGCCTCTGCCGCCGCCCGGCGACCCGCCGACAGGGACGCGCCCGCGTTCTGCGGCCCATCGCCGGAGATGTCGATCACCCGGCGGCGACAGTCGGACACGGCGTCAAACTGCGCCGCAGAAAAGCCAATTGCTTCGCCCACCGCGGTGTCCGAGCCGGAATAGGCGCGCTTCAGGCCCCGCGCCCTGTCGGCAAAGCTGCGGACTTCGTCATAAGACAGCATGCGCCGCCATGGCAGAACGGCTGCCTGTTGTCCGGTGCCGGACCACTGCACCACGGTCAGCGCGACCTGACCGAGAACCAGCGCATCGGCAATCTCGGGATCGCCCAAAGCATCGGCAAGGCCCTGAACCTGCAACCGGTATTCGCCCCGGTCAATGGAGCCCGACACGTCGATGGTCAGGACCAGTGCAGTGTCGCAGCCATGGGCCGGTTGCAGCGCCGCAAGGGTCAGACCAGTCGCAAAAAGCAGGGGGCGTACGTGTTTCATGGGTGGATGATGGCGCTGTGGCGGGGTTCCGGCAAGTCTTCGCTGCGTGCGATAATGTGTCGCCGGATCACCCCCCTCCCATCCCCTCCCCACGAGGCGGGGGGAGCCACCTGGCACGGGCGGGCCATCTTTCCGTTTCGCCGGGGGCGGCACCGGTCATTGACGCGGCCTTGGCCGCCGCTAGTGTCGGCGCATGAGCTTTGCCGCACGCCTGACACGTTGCCCCATCCCCCATGACCTTGCCCGGACCGAAGAGGTGCAGGCCCGGTTTGCCGGGCTTCAGCCAGAGTTGCGGGCGCTTCTGGAAGGGGCCGCCGGGTGCAGCCCCTATCTGGCAGGTCTGATGGCACGGGAGGCCGACTGGCTGGAACCTGCCTTGGCGGGCGTGCCAGAGGCGGCGTTGGATGCTGCCCTTTCTGGTTTTGACGATATGACAAGCGAGGCACTTGGCCCCGCCCTCCGCCAGGCCAAGGCGCGGGTGGCGCTTCTGGCGGGGCTTGCCGATCTGGGCGGGGTCTGGGCGCTGGAACAGGTCACCGGCGCGCTGACGCGGCTGGCCGATCTGGCGGTGCATCAGGCGCTGCGCGCCCTGAGCGCCGATGAGATCCGGCGCGGCAAGGTGCCGGGTGCCGTACCCGAAGATGCCGAAACCGCCGCTGGCATCGTAGCCATTGCCATGGGCAAGATGGGCGCGGGTGAGCTGAACTATTCCTCGGATATCGACCTCATCTGCCTGTTTGACGAAACCCGCTACGATCCGGGTGACGCGCAAGAGGCGCGGGCCGCCTTCATCCGGGTGGTGCGCAGGATGGCGGCGATGCTGTCGGATCTGACGGCAGAGGGCTATGTCTTCCGCACCGATCTGCGGCTGCGCCCCGATGCCTCGGTGACGCCGGTCTGCATTTCGATGGCCGCCGCCGAACAATATTACGAGGCGCAGGGAAGGACATGGGAGCGGGCGGCCTATATCAAGGCGCGGCCCTGCGGCGGGGATATTGCGGCAGGTGAAAGGTTCCTGAAGACCCTGACCCCCTTCGTCTGGCGCAGGCATCTGGATTTCGCGGCCATTCAGGATGCCCATGACATGCGCCTGCGCATCCGTGAACACAAAGGGCTGCGTCAGAAAATTATGCTCGAAGGCCACAACATCAAGTTGGGGCCGGGCAGTATCCGCGAAATCGAATTTTTCACCCAGACCCGCCAGATCATTGCAGGTGGTCGTGATCCCTCTTTGCGCG
>NZ_JBARVQ010000456.1:0-2648 GCF_049646345.1 Albidovulum sp.
GGCGGACCCTCACAGGCGTAGTAATCCCCCGCCTCTTCCGCGCAGACATGACGGGTCACGGTAAGACCGGTCGGACCATCGAAGGCACCGGGCGCGATGACCATGCGATCCTCGCCCGTGGGTTTCCAGAACAGGCTGGCACCGCAGGCCCGGCAAAACCCACGCCGCGCCTTGGACGAGCTGTCATACCAGAAAAGTGTTTCGGCCGATGTGATGCTGAACCGGTCGAGCGGCAGCGAGGTTCCGGCCCAGTGATGTCCGCTGGTCCTCCGGCAGGCCGTGCAGTGGCAGGCCCAGATATCGCGGAGGGGCCCCGTCGTCTCAAACCGCACGCCGCCGCAGAGGCAGCCTCCGCTGTGGTGTTCCGTATCGCTCATATTCCGCCTCCGGCTTTTGCTGAAGACTGTCCCACGCCGCCGCGCCGGGGCGCGCGCCAGCGCGTCACATCCTGCCGAAAACCGACTTCAGAACCTGGGCAAGGCCGTCGGCATCCTCCTGCGTGAAGGCGGCGGGTTGGTCGCTGTCGATATCAAAAACCCCGATCAGCCGCCCGTCCGGGCCAAGGACCGGCAAAACGATCTCGGACCTTGTGGTCGAGGAACAGGCGATATGGCCGTCAAAGGCCTCCACATCATCGACGATCTGGATCTCTCCGGTTCGCGCCGCAGCACCACAGACGCCCTTGTCAAACGGGATGACAAGGCAGCCATGGTCGCCCTGATAGGGTCCGATCTTCATCATGCCGGGTTCAGTGACGCGGTAAAAGCCGGTCCAGTCGAACCTTGCATCCGAATGATGCACTTCGCAGGCGACGGTGGCCATCAGCGCAATCTCGTCCGTTTCGCCTTCGGTCAGGCTTTCGATCACGGCGGTCAGGGTCGGGTAATCGACGTTCATCGGTGGTCCTTTGGTGTTCGCGCCTGTCACATTGCACGCCGTGCCGCCATCTTGTCCAGCAGCCATGTCCGGAAGGCGCGGGCGGGTGGGCGCAGCGAAGCGCGGTCCGGGTAGACAAGGTGATAGCTTTCCAGCCCCGCTACTCGGAAGCCGGGCAGGCAGGGGACCAGCCCCGCATGACGCACCGCCCAGTCGCTGGCAGGCGCCCGGGCGAGCGCGATGCCTGCCCCTTCGGCCGCCATCACCGTGGCCATGACGGTCGAATCGACCATCAGGAACTGCGCCCGCTCGCCCAATAACTTCAGATTCTCGAAAACATGCGGCCAGCCCGCGCGGTGGGTCGCGACCTCAATCAGCGGATGGGCGAGAAGGTCGGCGGGGGCGGTGATCCCCGCTGCGATATCGGGCCGGGCGACCGGGTACAGCACCTCGTCCAACACCGGATCATGCGCCGCTCCATAGGCCGATGGCGCGCCGAAGATGATCTGGAGGTCCGCAAAGCCCTGCAGGAAATCACCCGCCGCATTGCCCGTCGTAAGGTTCAGCGCGATATCCGGATGACGTTCGGTGAAATCCCGGTGCAGGGGCGCCAGCACCCCCTGCGCAAAGATCAGGACCGACCGGACATAAAGCCGTTCCTCCCGTGCCCGGCCAAACAGCCCGGCCGTGGAGCTTTCAAGCGTGACGAGCGAGGTCTGGACCGACGGCAGATAGGCCCGCCCGGCTTCCGTCAGCCGCACGGCATGGGCGTGGCGGGTAAAAAGGGGCGTGCCAAGGTGATCCTCCAGCGCCCTTATCTGCTGGCTGACCGCCGGGGCGGACATATGCAACTCTGCCGCCGCGCGCGCGAAGCTTTCCGTCCGCGCCGCCGCCTCGAAGACGCGGAGCCAGTTGAGCGAGGGGATGCGGGTGGCGTTCATGCACGAAGGTTAAGCTCAGCTTATCCTGACCGGCAAGAGATACCGTGCTGAAACCGGCCCCGCCTGCGCTAGCCTTGCCAATGCCACCCTGCGGGCCGCAGTCCCGGCCAATGCGCCGGGACCTCCTGGTTCGAACCGGAGGCCCCGGAGCAAGTCCGGGGCTGCATTGCGCGGGGGGTCGAAGGAAACAGGCTGGAACAGACCATGACGATGCCCTTGATCGACGGACGCCTCTCGGATGCGGAAAAGGCGCGGTACTGGGAAGAGGGCTACCTCTTCCCCATTCAGGCGATCGCGCCCGAAAAGGCCCGCGGCTGGCGTTCGGAACTGGAAGCAATCGAACATGACTGGCTCGATGCCGGCCTGCCCTTGCCCTTGAACACCTACAAGCGCGTCAACGCCAATTGCGTGCTGCCCTTGGCCCACCGCATCGGCACCGAGCCCGCGATCCTTGATGTCGTCGAGGGCATCCTCGGCCCCGACCTCCTGATCTACGGGGTGGAGTTCTTCATCAAGGAGCCGATGACCCGCCACAAGGTCTCCATGCATCAGGACCTGACCTATTGGGGCCTTGGCGCGATAGACGGCATGGTGACGATGTGGCTCGCCCTCTCGCCCTCCACCCGCGCCTCAGGCTGCATGGATTTCGTCCGCGCCAGCCACCTCAACCCGATCCTGCCGCATGAGGATACCTTCGCCGAGGACAACCTTCTTTCCCGCGGCCAAGAGGTGAAGGTGGATGTCGCGCCCGAGGACCGCGTGCCGATTGAGCTTATGCCCGGCCAGATCAGCCTGCATCACGGGCTGACCATCCACGGCTCTGGCCCCAAC
>NZ_JBARVQ010000457.1:0-13065 GCF_049646345.1 Albidovulum sp.
TCCACTGGTCAGTGCGATACGCACCGCATCTTGGCGGAATTCGTCCGTCCGTTTCAGTCCCATAGTCAGTCTCCTTTGTTGCAGTAAATGCTATCAAAGGAGCGGCATCAAACCGCGACAGGTCCAAAGCCCTCAGGCAAATGAAATTGGGCGTGGAGGAGGCATCAGCCTATCTTTGCCTTCTCACAAGCACAGATCAGAGCAACGTCACCTCAAGCGGCGGCTTCAACTCGATCATGAACTATTCCGGCCTTACACGATCTGAGGCCAAGAAAGCAGTTCGAAATCTCGCCAAGCATGGCCTGGTCGAGAACCTGCCTGTTGAGCGAGCACGGGCAAGGACAGTTCCTCGCCACCGCCTTCCTATCCATGACAATCGAAGTACGCTGGCGGCGAAAGAGCGTGAAGTTGTAGAGGCGCTTGGAGCGGGACAGCAACCCACAAATACGAGCATGATCAATGCGGCACAGCGGGCAGCATCTAAGGGCTACATTGAAAAACGGTCAGACGGCTGGCATATCATCGAACACACTAACAAGGTCGCATTCATCCCGAACAGCTTTGTCAGGGCCAAGGAGGGCCATTCCCCGCTTTATAGGCTCGTGAACAACGGCGAGCTAGGCCCTATCATGCTGGCGGCGGAATTGTATGAGCTTCAAAACCTCATGGATGATCGCGGCGTTCCGCCAGAGCTCATCAGGGGATACTTCAAATCTGCGGGCGAGAAGCGTGTGGGAATGTACAAACTGCACTACCTAGAGGATGGCCGCAGCTACCAAGATGAAAAAACGAAAGAAACAAATACCATTGTAATGGCACATCGTCATCGATGGCGAACTCTAGACCTCTGGGACTGCCTTCGCACTTTGGATGCGGCACACATCACAGAATGGGCGGTCTATAGCGCCAATGGCAAACCGCCCGGAGCTGATAGGCATGCCTTCAACCGCCCCCAGAGGCCGCTGGGTGTCTTGCGGAACGGGCGCCACGTCATCACGACGCCCGAAAGTCGCCCCGCCTTCTTAGCCTATCTTCTGTGGTGCCTGAAAAGTAAAGGTCGAGATCACCTGTCGCGGCCTTTGTCGGCCCTAATTGAAGAATGGCGCGACAAGTCGCCCGTGATCGCCATCGAGAATACCTCTGTTGCACATGTCGAGGGAATCAGCATTCTGCGGATGGTGAACAGGGCCGCAACTGAAAACACGTCAGTTTGGCACCGGGACTTGTGCCGAGAGTGCGAAAAAGCGTTTTTTTTTGCAGAGACCGTCGCCCGAGATATTTTTCCGCAAATATCTGATATCATGAAAGAAATTAGTAGATCGTCGATCCTGGAAGAAGCTATCTCAACTTAGCTCAATATCTGTTCAACGTATGTTCAACTCGTGATCAATTAGGGATCAAACTTAAAACCTCCTCCGCCGTACACCAACACATCAAATGAAAAGAAATGTCATGGGACTAGCTGAAAAGGTGGAGCGTGGCGTCGACTCTAAGGCCAAACCGGTTGAATGGGAGCAAATCTACAATCTCGCAAGACACACACAACGGCAAAACGCCTTACGAGACTCCCTAGGAAAAGCTATAGGCAATCAAACCAGTGCCCCGCTAGATCGATCAGGTCACACTTTGGCCCAAACCAAACCAAGTCAGGTTGAACCTGACTCGGACTACTGGATACGACCGAGCCTAGACAGATTGAGCGGTTGAACTTTGTATCACATTCCGTATCACATTTTCGGATTGCACGCCCCAATTTTCCCTTTATTATCAGCGTTTCAGAGATGAGTCTGGCGGAGGCGGTGTCCGCAAAACGTCTCTGTTTTTGTTACACAAATTGTATGCTTGTTCACCAACCCCACATACAACCCCACAAAAAAAATACAACATCATGCAACAAGTGACCTATGGTGAATGGCAGATGAAAGGTCCCTTGCGGATGATATCGAACAGGTTCCATTAACTTCTCGGCGACTGAAATGGGCCGCGAATATTTGCTCCGTCAGGTGGCCAGCTTTTGCTCCGCCGTAGACACTCATGCCATGTTCGCGGCAAAGTTCGGCCACCGGCACGCCGCCTCCGCCCTGGCGCAGGATCGCAAGGATCTGCGGCTCGTTAAACCTCGCCATCTTCATGAGAACCTCCTCTGGCATCTTGCTGAAGAAATTCTACGATCGCATCCTATTAGTTTTGGGGAGGGTTACCGCGGCACTGGACAGGCGCGGCTCTCTGCTTTGGGGAACGATCAAGCGAAGTGAGATCGAGGCGCAGGAAGCCCACGACCGATTCAGCCCAGATGCGACAGGCGAGGGCATGGGCGAGGCGGTTGTGCCTGTTGAGATCAAGCTCACCAAGCCTATGCGGTAATGCCTCTCATGTAAAACCAGATCAGAGCGGCACTTCATTGACTGACCGAGGAAAACTGGCGCAAGCTGCTAGGTTCCAGACCCATTGATTTCAGTCCGTTGCCGTGATTCAGGCTCCGCAAGGAGACCTGATCCATGAGCAATCTTTACTGGCTGACCGAGGCGCAGATTGAGCGCCTGAAACCGTTTTTCCCCAAGAGCCATGGCAAGCCTCGGGTTGATGATCGAAGGGTCCTGAGTGGCATAATCTTCATCAATCGCAATGGTTTGCGGTGGTGTGATGCGCCTTGGGAGTATGGTCCGGCCAAAACTCTCTACAACCGCTGGAAACGCTGGAGTGAAAATGGCGTCTTCGCCCGGATCATGGCGGGCCTGGCCGCCGAAGGCGCCGATCACAAGACCATCATGATCGACGCGACCTATTTGAAAGCGCACCGCACGGCCTCGAGCCTGCGGGTAAAAAAGGGGGGCGTGCTCGCCAAATCGGGCGCACGAAGGGCGGCATGAACACGAAGTTACATGCCGTCACTGATGCGAAGGGCCGCCCGATCCGGTTCTTCATGTCGGCCGGACAGGTGAGCGACTACACCGGCGCAGCGGCGCTGCTGAGTAGCCTGCCGAAGGCTGATTGGCTCTTGGGGGATCGTGGATACGATGCCGATTGGCTGCGAGAAGCGTTGAAAGACAAAGGGATAAAGGTTTGCATCCCCGGTCGAAAGTCACGCAAGAAAGCCGTGAAATATGACAAGCGACGGTACAAACGGCGCAACCGGATCGAGATCATGTTCGGCCGCCTAAAAGACTGGAGACGCGTCGCAACACGATACGACCGATGCCCCGAGACCTTCCTCTCCGCAATAGCTCTCGCAGCAACAATTCTCTTCTGGCTCTGAAACTCAATGAGTCTGGAGCCTAGCTGCACGCATTTTCATTTGACTAATTTGAAATCATGTTTGACGTCAGCGCCGACCGGACAGATTTAGGGGCTTGCGCAACGGAGATGCGGTTATCGGGCCGAGTCGTTGCGGTGGTTGTGGTGATTTGAGCTCAGAGGAGATGACCATGACCTATTTTGTCGTCCGGTCTCAGCTGCCGAGCAAAATGCACCAGGTGACTATGGTCCAAATTGACCCTTCCGGCGTCCCGGACCTTGCCACCCTCCAAGATCGCGACCTGGGCGAAGGATCGATGGACATCAAGACCAATGGTTCTCATCCTTGGCTCCATTTTTGCATCTGCAATCAAGAGAGCCGACAGGCTACACGACATCTACGGATCCGCGCTCGCAGCGCAACCGGGCAAGTCGAAGGGGCGGCCAGACAACAACCCGAGCTCTCAGCTCATCAGATACTTCGGCCTGCCCACCGTACGTGCTCCCAACACCCCAATCCCGGTGGCCGAAGGATAGTCTATCCCGCCGGGTCACAAAAAATGCCGATTGAGGCGCCGCGACCATTCATGCCAGATAACAATATCGTCGAACAGGACCACCGCCTAATAAAACGCCGCACGCGACCAAGTCTTGGCTTCAAGACCTTTGCGTCTGCCGTATCCGTGTTGGCTGGTATCGAGGTGGCAAACATGATCCGGAAGGGTCCGCTTACGCCGCACACCCCGCATGCCGGCAGCTTGCTCCCTTGGCCAAATAGGCCATCAGAAGAGCGAGCAATACCGCGCTTGGCAAGAAAATTCGCATCAGAAACCTGGTAGGCGCTGACGTCAGACACTGTCGCGTAAGCTTGTCCGCGACGGAGTGTAACCTGACATGGCGCGGGTTGATATTCGGCACACAGCGCTCACACGGCGTCCCGGATGAGCGGGCTGGTCGAGCAGTGGATTCCGCCCCCGTTTAGCTGAACCAAGTCGTAGTCAATCTCGATGATTCCGACACCATTGCTGTCGAGTGCTTCACGGGTCCGACCGGAAATGCCCTTGGGCATGATCACCCGGCCGGGGCTGACGGCGAGGCCGTTCACGATCCAGCTGTTATCGTCTTCGTTCATTTCGACCGTGCGAATGCCAAGTTCCTTCAACCTTTCTAGAAAGGTGAAGGGCAGCCCGCGTGCCCAGATCAGCGCCAAATCGACGTCAACCATCAGGAAATGCCCGTCAATGTGGATGTCATACCCGACAAGGTCGACAACGATGGTTTCGACACCCTGATAGCGCAGCACATCGGCAATCTGGGCGATACCGTCGTCATTCACCCGGATGCTGCGACCAATCACGGCGGTCTTGCGGTTCAGCCAGGCAAAACTGCCGCCTTCGGCCATCGATGTGCCGTTCAGCGTGCGCAAGATCGGCATGCCAGCCTTGGCCAGGGTCCGGGTCACCGGAAGTTCCTCGCCGTGCCGCATCCTGGGCGCCAGGCGCGTGACAATCGCGCCGCCCTTGACCGCGATGCAGGAATCCCGCGTGTAGATCGACTTGAACCGACCATTGCCAACGCCTTCCAGATAGATCACCTCAACGCCCTCGGCACGCAGCGTATCGGCGAGCGTGTCATGCTGTCTTTGCAACTCGGAAAGTTCCGGGATTTCGTCGCTTTGCCAGTACCAGCCGGTCTCCAGATCGCCGAATGTACCGGTCTCGGGAATGGTTTTTGAACGGTCGATGACCGAAAACTCGTCGCCGGGGCGGTGCATCAGAACCGTTCTGATTTGCCCGACATCATTGTCACAGCCCCATTCCCGCCCCCACAGCGCATTCATCCGCTCGGGCGTCTCGAAGGCCGGTTCGGGTGCTGATCCGAAATGCTTGATGGTGGCGGAGTAGAGGTCTTTGTTTTTCTGTTTCTGCATTTCAGCTCCGGGTTTTTGAGGGGCGTTTGAGGCAACGATTCGACCGCTTCGGGAAGGTTAAGTCTTGTGAAAAATTCCATGAAACGATTTTATTTCCTTTTATAATTGAGATATTCTCAAATAACGGCGCGTGAAGCAGATCGAGGTCTTGGATGAACATGCACCCCCCCCTTAACGCGCTGAAGGCTTTCGAGGCGGCAGGGCGACATTTGAGCATTTCGCGCGGCGCAGAAGAGCTGTTTGTAACCCCCGGTGCGGTCAGCAAGCAGGTGAAAGCCCTTGAAAGCCATCTGGCAACGGCGCTGATCAAGCGCACCCGCGACGGCATAGTTCTGACCGCAGAGGGGCAGGAATTGCTGGGACGGCTGACCGCTTCTTTCGCTGGGCTCGACGGCGCGGTCCGCGGTGTACGGCAAGGCAAGGTCGCCGGTCAGGTCAGGATTATCTGCATGCCGGCCTTTGCGTCGCACTGGCTGATCCCGAATCTCAGCCCGTTCCTTGCGCGCTATCCCGATATCGGCCTGACCGTCGTGCCGACCGGCTCGGCTGAAGACTTTCGTGCCAGCGACGGCGACGCCGCCATTCTCTTTGGCCGCCCGAAATGGCCGGGAATGCATGTCGAACTCTTGAAACAGGCAGAGTTTTTTCCGGTGTGCAGCCCGATAGTTCTGAACCGGGCGGGCGGCATCCCAAAGATTTCCGATCTTGCAGATCATGTGTTTCTGGAAGGCAGTTCCGGCTCACACTGGCAGGAATGGTTCGTGCGAAATGGCGTCGAATATCCACTGCAGTCGCAGCGACTGCGGTTTCAGGATTTCAACCACATCCTCGCCGCAGCCCGCGCCGGGTTGGGTTTTGCCATGGGCGACAATGTGACAGCCGCCCCCGATCTGGCGGCCGGAACACTGGTCAGACCGTTCCGGCAACGGCTGCGTTTCAAGACCGACGCCTATTACATTGTGACCCCCACCGACGTCACCCTGAGCGCCCCGGCCAGAGTCTTTCTTGGCTGGCTGAAAGCGGCGGTCACTGAAGAGTGACGTGCCTGCGCCTGATGCGCGCTGTCTGCGGCTATTGCAAACCACATATTTCCGCCTTTCAGCGGCGATGAAATACTTCTGCTGGTGACCGGGTATTCTTCAAACCGACCGCAATTTGCCACATAATGCCGGGAGCGCGCCAGATGGATCAGACAACCGTTGTCCGCAAAGCAGACTGGATCATCGCCTGGGATGCCGCGCTTGGCGGACATGTCTATCTGCGCGGTGGCGACGTCACCTTTCGCGGCGACCGGATCGTGCAGGTTGGCGGACATTTCGAAGGCGCTGCGGACCGCGAGATCGCGGGTGCGGGCCTGTGCGTCATGCCGGGCCTGATCGATCTGCATTCGCACCCCTATTCGGAACCGATCAACAAAGGTTTCGCAATGGCCGAGGTCGCGGGCCAACGCGGTGAGCGGCTGTGGGTCAACGACCTTGTGGTCTTCCGCAAGACCGATGCCGATCGCCGTTTGTGCGCGGCGGTGGCTTATGCCGAAATGCTCGCCGGGGGCGTCACGACGGCCGTGGATATCTCCTACCCTTACGAAGGCTGGCTGGACGTGGCGGCGACAAGCGGGCTGCGCATCTGCCTTGCGCCCGCTTTTGCCGGCGGAAGCTGGGAACAGGATGACGCTTTCGGCATTCGCTATGCCTGGAAAGAGGATGACGGTCGCGCGGCATTCGCCCAGTCGCTTGCGGTGGTCGATGCCGCACTGGCCGATGCCTCGGGGCGGCTTTCGGGGATGGTAATGCCCGCCCAGGTCGATACCTGTTCGGAACCGCTTTTGCGCGACAGTTGGCATGCCGCGCAGGACCGGCATGTGCCCTGGCAAACCCATGCCGGGCAACTCATCAGCGAGTTTCAGGAAATCACCCGGCGCCACGGTATGACGCCGATCCGCTGGCTGGAATCGCTGGGGGTTCTCACGCCTGGGTCAATCCTGGCGCATTGTATTTTGCTTGACCATCACAGCCAACTTCGCTCTTGGGGGTCGCAGGGTGAACTTGAGCTGTTGGCCGGGACCGGCGCCGCCGTGGCGCATTGCCCGACGATTTTTGCCCGCCAGTCCGGCCTCGCGCTGGAGGATTTCGGCCGCTACCGTGCCCTTGGCATTCCGGTCGGGATCGGCACCGACACCTTTCCGCACAACATGCTTGAGGAAATGCGGCTTGCCATGCTGATCGCGCGGGTGACGAGTGCCCGTGTGGATGGCGCGAGCATTGCCGATGTGTTTAGCGCCGCCACCATCGATGCCGCCAGGGCACTGGGGCGCGATGACATAGGACGCGTTGCGGTGGGTGCCAAGGCCGATTTCGTGCTTCTGGACCTGAACCACCCGTCGATGCTGCCGATGAGCGATCCGTTGACGAGCCTTGTCCATCAGGCTGCCGACCGCGCGGTGCGGGATGTCTTCATCGATGGCAGACAGGTTGTGGCAGGTGGCAAGGTCTTGACGATAGACATCGCCGAAGCCACCTGGTCGTTGAACGTCGCGCGCGACGAAATGGCCCGTCGTGCGGTCGAAAACGACCGGAAACACCGGCCGCTGGACGTAATCGCGCC
Organism: Albidovulum sp.; assembly: GCF_049646345.1. Lineage (GTDB taxonomy): Bacteria > Pseudomonadota > Alphaproteobacteria > Rhodobacterales > Rhodobacteraceae > Albidovulum. Next base: position 7,769 of record NZ_JBARVQ010000457.1, read on the forward strand.
GCTGCCACTGCCGGTCCGCCATCAGCCGGTCGAGCAGCTTGCGGGTAACGGACGCGGGTGATCCATGTTGGCGGCACCTGAGGTAAAGCCACCTCAAAACAATTCCGGTTCAAAATCTGCTGCACCCGAGCCGCACACGACTGACAAGCACTTTTCCCAGAGACGTGAACGACCGAACCGGCAGGCCGGCGGTGGCTATTGCAAACACCATATGTCCGCGTCCCGAAGGCGGTGAAATACTGATCCAGCCCGAGGTGGTTTCACCGGTCAGGGCGCGATTTACCGCTCAAGGCGGGGGAGTATCAGGTGACCCGGACAACCGTTATCCGCAAGGCTGACTGGCTCATCGCCTGGGATGCCACTGTGGGTGGCCATGTCTATCTGCGCGCCGGTGATGTGGCGTTCCGCGGCGACCGGATTATCCATGTGGGCGGGCATTTCGATGGTGCCGCTGATCGCGAGATATCCGGCGAGAACCGCTGCGTCATGCCGGGCCTTATCAACCTGCATTCACATCCCTATTCCTCGCCGCTTAACAAGGGTTTTGCGACGAACGACGTCGCCGGACAGCTGGGCGAACGACTTTGGGTCAGTGACTTTGGCCTCTTTCAAAAGACCGATTCCGACCGTCGCCTGTGCGCCTCGGTTGCCTATGCAGAAATGCTTGCGGGCGGCGTCACCACAGCCGTCGATATTTCTTATCTCTATGAGGGCTGGCTGGAGGGCGCAGAGGCAAGCGGCCTTCGGCTTTACCTTGCACCAAGCTTCGCGGGCGGGGGCATGGAACAGGACGACGCATCCGGCGTTCGCTATGCCTGGAAGGAAGATGACGGTCGCGCGGCTTTCGCAGCGGCGCTTGCGGTCGTCGATGCCGCGTCGGCGAATGGCTCGGGCAGGCTTTCCGGTATGGTCATGCCGGCGCAGATCGATATCTGCTCTGGGGCGTTGTTGCGCGACAGCTGGCAGGCGGCACAGGACCGCAAGGTGCCGTGGCAGACCCACGCCGCACAACTCATTACCGAGTTTCAGGAAATCACCCGCCGCCACGGCATGACACCGATCCGCTGGATGCAGTCATTGGGAGTGCTGGCACCGGGGTCGATTGTGGCGCATTGCATTCTGCTTGATCATCATAGCCAGATGAGATCCTGGGGCGAGCGCGGCGAGCTGGAGCTTTTGGCCGACAGCGGTGCGGCGGTCGCGCATAACCCAACGGTCTTTGCCCGCCAGTCAGCCCTTGCGCTGGAAGACTTCGGTCGGTACCGCGCTCTTGGCATCCCGGTCGGGATCGGGACAGACACGTTCCCGCACAATCTGATCGAAGAAATGCGGCTTGCGATGCTCCTCGCGCGGGTGACGAGTGCGCGGGTCGAGGGGGCCAGCATCACGGATGTGTTCAACGCCGTCACCATTGACGCTGCCCAGGCGCTGCAGCGCGACGATATCGGGCGGCTTGCCGTCGGGGCAAAGGCCGACATCGTGCTTTTGGACCTGAACCATCCCTCAATGCTGCCGCTGTCCGATCCGCTGACGAGCCTCATTCATCAGGCCGCAGACCGGGCCGTGCGCGATGTTTTTGTGGACGGGCAGCAGGTGGTTGACGCGAGCGTGGTCCTGCCGATCGATGTCGGCGCGGCGTCTCGTGCCCTGAACAAGGCTCGCGACGGAATGGCCCGCCGCGCGGTCGGAAACGACCCGAAACACCGGCCCCTGCACGAAATCGCGCCCCTGCCGCTGCCGGTCCATTAGTGAAACGATAGGAATGCCGAATGCCAGATTTCGACCTTGTCATTCGCGGCGGCCATCTGGTCGGGACCGAGCGCGAAGGCATGGCTGATCTTGGCATCCGTGGCGGCAAAATCGTGGCGATCGGCGAGGGGCTGGCGCGCGGTGCGGATGAGATCGACGCAACCGGCCGTCTGGTCCTGCCCGGCGGCATCGACAGCCATTGCCATATCGAGCAGGTCACCTCGACAGGCCTGTGCACCTTCGACACATTCCGCTCTGCCACCCGCGCGGCGGCGGCGGGCGGCACCACCACTGTCATCCCCTTTGCCTGCCAGCGTCGCGGCCAGTCCCCGGCCGAGGTTCTGGCCGCCTATCGCAGGCTTGCCGACGGGCAGGCCGAGATCGACTATGCCTTTCACCTAATCCTGACCGACCCCGATGCTACAGCGCTGGCCAGCCTGCCCGTGCTGGCCGGTCAGGGCTATACATCGCTCAAGATCTACATGACGTACGAGGCCCTAAAGCTGGACGATCGCCAGATCCTCGATGTGCTCGACCTAGCCCGGCGCGAGGGGCTGATGGTGATGGTTCACGCCGAAGGGCATGACATGATCCGATGGCTGACCGAACGGCTGATTGCTTCGGGCCGCACCGCGCCGCGCTATCACACCGTCGCCCGCCATCCCTTGGCCGAACGCGAGGCAACCCATCGCGCGGTGACGCTGGCCGAGCTGATCGGCGCGCAGGTGCTGATCGTCCATGTCTCGGGCCGGGGCGCGCTGGACGAAATCGCCCGGGCCCGCGCCGCCGGCAAGGCCATTCATGCCGAGACCTGTCCGCAATATCTGCTCTTGACCGCCGCCGATCTGGACCGGCCCGGTTTCGAGGGGGCGAAATGCCTGTGCAGCCCGCCACCGCGCGATGCCGCCCAGCACGCGCGGGTCTGGCAGGCATTGGCGCGCGGCGAGATCGATGTCCTGTCGTCGGACCATTCCGCCTTTGCCTATAGCGGGCCAGATGGAAAGCAGGCCAACGGTTCTTCGGTGCCCTTTAACGAAATACCGCAGGGTGTGCCCGGCATAGAATTGCGGATGCCGCTGCTTTTCTCGGAAGGCGTGGTGCAGGGGCGGTTGTCGCTGCGCCGCTTCGTCCAACTGACCGCCGAGAACCACGCCCGGCTTTACGGGTTGTGGCCGCGAAAGGGTAGCATTGCCGTTGGCGCGGATGCGGATGTGGCGATCTGGAACCCGACGCTGATCCGACTAGTCACGCCGGCAATCCTGCACGACGGAATGGATTACACGCCCTACGAGGGGCGCGAGGTGACCGGCTGGCCGGAAACGGTGCTGAGCCGCGGCGTGCCGGTTTTTCGCGACGGATCGCCCGCGGCCCCTGCCGGGCACGGAACCTTCCTGCCCTGCGACCGGCCATTTCCGCGTGGCCGGGGCGACACCATTGACCGGCTGGTGGCCGAGATCTTTCCCGACGACGGAACGGGGGATGCGCGATGAACGAGGCGAGGCCGAAAGTGGTCGTGACAGGGGCAAGCGGCCTTTTGGGGCGGGCAACGATGCGCCTTCTGTCGCGTGACCACTGCGTGACAGGGATCGATCTCAGACCCGATGCCCCCGAGGTTCTGGCCTGCGACATCCGCGACACCGACCGGCTTGCAGCGCTGTTCAGGGGTGCCGACAGCGTGCTGCACCTTGCCGGGCAGGACAGCGCCGAAGGCGTCCCGTCCGAGCGTTTCTTCGATCTGAACAGTTTCGGCACCTGGTCGGTTTGTGAGGCCGCCGAACGGGCCGGGGTCGGGCGCATGGTCTATTGCAGCAGCGCCAGCGTCTATGGGCTGGACCATACCAACCCGGGCCTTTCCCCTGAACGTCTGCCAGTGGACGAAGATCACCCGACCAGCCCCAGCCAACCCTATGCGCTCAGCAAGCGGGCGGCAGAGGAAGCCATGGCGGCGCTGGCGCGGCGACAACCGCAAATGTCGGTCCTGACGCTTCGCCTCAGCGCAGTGATCTGTGCCGACGACATCACCGATTTGCGCCGTGATCTTGGTGAAACTCGGGCGTCCTGGAAAACAGAAAGCCTGGACGCCCCGAAGACCGGGCGTAACGACTACTGGGTGCCTCTGTTCCGGTCCTACATTGAGCTGACCGATGCGGCGACCGCCTTTGCGGCCGCACTGAAGGCAAACATGCCAGGTTATCAGGTTTTCAACATCTGCGCCGATGACACGCTGATTCCAGAGCCGACGCTTGGTTTTGTCCAACGGGTGTTGGGTGCGCTGCCACGCATCCACAATCCTCGGCGATATCAGTCGAACCCGCGCGCCGCCGTATTCTCCAACGCAAAGGCCAGGCGTGATCTGAGCTGGGTGCCACAGCAATGCTGGCGCGACATGACGCGCGCCGCCGACTGGCCGCCCGCCGAAAAATCAGGAGATAGCAATGTCTGAGCCCCGGATCGCTCTGGTCACTGGTGCCGCAAGTGGCATCGGTCTTGCGGTGGCCGACTGGCTGGCCCACGAGGGCTGCCGCGTGGTGCTGGCTGATCTAAGGTCGGCAAAGGACGCCTGCGCCGCGATCAACCAGCGACATGGTCAAAACCGTTCCGCGCCCTTCACCGCCGATATCTCGAACCCGGACGAGGTCGAGGCGTTGTTCGCCATGGTCGCCCGCGATTTCGGGCGGCTGGACATTCTGGTCAACAATGCCGGTGCGGTGCGCCGCGGTGCGCTGGACGCCTTGTCGCTGGACGACATTGACCTGATGCTGAACGTCAACCTGCGCGGCACGATCCTGTGTTCGCGCGCCGCATTGCCGCTGTTGCGGAGTGCACCGCGCGCAGCCATCGTCAACATTGCCTCGGAACTTGCATTGGTCGGCGCGCCCGACTTGCAGGTCTATTGCGCGACCAAGGGCGGTATCGTGCAGTTGACCCGCGCCATGGCGGTTGATCATGCGCCCGAGGGTATCCGCGTGAACTGCGTCTGCCCGGGCCCGGTCCTCACGCCCTTCATTCAAGCACGCATCGACGCCGATCCCGACCCTGCGGCCAAGCGCCAGGAGTATGCATCATCGACCCTGCTCGGTAGGATCGGCCTGCCCGAAGAAATTGCCGCTGTCGTCGGTTTTGTGGCATCGGACGAGGCTGCCTTCATGACCGGAGCTATTCTTGCGGTAGACGGCGGTGCAACGGCGATGTGAATAGCGAAAAGCCAGTAGACTTTCAAAAGACAAGGGGTGCACATTGTGCACCCCTTGCAGTTGGATCGCCAGGGAGAGATTTACTGCCCGCTCTTGAAACTCGTCCAGGCGCGGTTCAGTGTCCGCAGGAAATCGGGCGCGTAGGATTTGATCGGATAGAGCTTGTCGCGCATTTCCTGGGGAGGATAGGTCCCCGGATCGTTTCGGATATCTTCAGCGACAAGAGGCGTCGCCTCGGCATTCGCGTTGGCGTAGTAGACATAGTTCGTGACATCCGCGATCACCTTTTGATCGAGAATGTAGTTGATGAAGGTCAGGGCAGCTTCGGGGTTCGGCGCATCAACCGGAATGGCC
>NZ_JBARVQ010000458.1:0-4855 GCF_049646345.1 Albidovulum sp.
TCCTAGTACGCCGCAGACAATCGGATTGACCGCGCTGCACTGTAGGGCTACGCAACTCGCGAACTGCCACAACGGCTTCCTGACGTGGCGGGGATAACCCCAATGGAGCATTACATGTCCAGAAATAACTACATTTTTACTTCCGAAAGCGTTTCGGAGGGCCACCCGGATAAGGTTTGTGACCGGATTTCCGATGCCGTCCTCGATGCATTTCTTGCTGAAGATCCTCAATCCCGTGTTGCCTGTGAAACCTTTGCAACGACCGACCGTGTTGTCATCGGCGGCGAAGTGCGTGGCCCCGGCTCTGTTATTGAGCGGGTCGAAGACATCGCCCGCGATTGCGTGAAAGATATCGGTTATGAACAGGATGGCTTTCACTGGGCCAACCTGAAGGTCGACAGTTACCTGCATGCGCAGTCCGCCGATATTGCCCAAGGCGTGGATGCGTCCGGCAACAAGGATGAGGGCGCGGGCGATCAGGGTATCATGTTCGGCTATGCCGTCGATGAGACGCCGGAACTCATGCCGGCACCGATCCTTTATTCCCACGCGATGCTGCGCCGTCTGGCCGAGGTTCGCAAGAACGGCACCGAGCCGAAGCTTGGCCCCGACGCCAAGTCGCAGCTTTCGATCCGATACGAAGACGGCAAGCCGGTTGAGGTCACCTCGCTGGTGCTCTCGACCCAGCACCTTGATCCGTCACTGTCGTCGGGTGATGTGCGCGCATTGGTGGAGCCCTATATCCGCGAGGTTCTGCCGGATGGATGGCTGACGGCAGCGACCGAATGGCACGTCAACCCGACCGGCAAGTTCGTGATCGGCGGCCCGGACGGTGATGCGGGCCTCACCGGGCGCAAAATCATCGTCGATACCTATGGCGGTGCGGCCCCCCATGGCGGCGGCGCGTTTTCCGGCAAGGATCCGACCAAGGTCGACCGTTCGGCAGCCTACGCCGCGCGTTATCTGGCCAAGAACGTCGTGGCCGCAGGGCTTGCAAAGCGCTGCACGCTGCAACTGTCCTATGCCATCGGCGTCGCCAAGCCGCTGTCGATCTATGTCGATACGCATGGTACCGGCCAGGCGGACGAGGCCGGGATCGAACGCGCTGTCGCGCAGGTCATGGATCTGACCCCGCGCGGCATTCGCACCCATCTTGGCCTCAACAAGCCGATCTTCCAGCGCACAGCGGCCTACGGCCATTTTGGCCGCGCGCCGGATGCCGATGGTGGATTTTCCTGGGAAAAGACCGATTTGGTTGAGGCGCTGAAGAAGGCCATCTGACGGTTTTCTGGCCCAAAATTCAGGTCCCGCCCATCACCGGGCGGGACCTTTTTTATTATCCGACAACAGGCGATGCGGATTTCAAGCAGCCTTGCTGGCGGCTTCGCGTTTGCGCTGGCGTAGGAAGGTGAACAGGCCGATCGGGTCGACGGATTGTGTGCCGACCATCTCCAGAGAGCGTTCGCCCAGAACCCGCTCCATCTCGAAATCGGAATGCCAGCCGATGATATTGGCAAGCGGTGCAAAAAGCCGTTCGACCGTCGCAAGGAAACCTTTCTGTCGGGCGAAATGGTTGACGATCAACACCTCGCCGCCCGGTTTGCAGACCCGGGCCATTTCAGCCAGAACCCGCTCAGGCTCTGGCACGACCGACACGAGATACATGGCGACAACCGTATCGAAGTGATCGTCGGGAAAGGCCAGCGTACGGGCATCCATCTCCGAAATGCGCGTGACATGGGTCAGACCCTTCTCGGCCACCTTCTGCCGCGCCTTGTCCAGCATGTCGGGCGATACATCGATACCGGTGACGTCAAGATGGCCCTTGTAGCGGTGCAGCGACAGGCCGGTGCCGACGCCGATTTCAAGGACGCGGCCCTGCCGGGTGTTGACATAGTCGACGACCCGCCTGCGTCCGGCGCGAGTGATCAAACCGAATGTGTAGTCGTAAACCGGAGCCCAATATTTGTATGAAGTTTTGACGGCGGCGAGTTCCAATTCCGATCCTTTCAATTCTCAGGTCCACGGCGACGCGCGGCCATGGCCAAATAAAACGAATGCAGCAATGAGAGTCCGTAAAGCAGAGTAAGCATGATCATCGACATCCAGAACCGCGTCAGCAGCACTCCGATGACCAATGCCATGATGATCAGGACGAGACCTGACCGTTCCCGCGGGACGCGCAGGGATTTCGGCGAAAACGTCGGCAGGCGACTGACCATGAGAAGCCCGACAATGCCAAGATAGAGGCCGGTCAGGAACGGATGCTCTGCCGGTACCAGCGCGGTTTCGAAAGAGAGATAGGCGGGCAGCAGCGCCAGCAGCGCACCGGCCGGGGCGGGGACGCCAATGAAATGCTTCGGTGGCTTTATTCCGGTCATCGCCGCACGGTTATGGGCGACATTGAAGCGCGCGAGCCGGATGCAGGTGCAGCTGACATAGAGCAGCACCACGATCCAACTGCCCCTCTGTTCGCTTTCGGCCAAAGCGTATTGATAGATGAGCAGCCCAGGCGCCACGCCGAAATTCAGGAAATCCGACAGCGAGTCGAGCTGCGCGCCGATATCGCTCGTGGCCTTCAGTCGCCGCGCGAGCAACCCATCGAGCCCGTCGATCGCCGCCGAGAAGATGATCAGGGCCACGGCAAGCTCGAACTGCCCCGCCAGAACGAAGCGGATCGCTGTCAGCCCGGCGCAAAGGCCGAGCATCGTCACCATGTTCGGGACAAGCGCCAGAATGGACTGGCTGTCACTATCCCGTTCGTGGCGCGGCTGTTCGGTCATCTCACCGCGCCCGCGCGGGGGCTTTCCTGACTGGTCAGGTCGGCCAGAACCGTTTCTCCTGCAACTGTCGACTGGCCTATAGCGACAAGCGGTGAGACGCCCTCGGGCAGGTAGATATCGAGCCGGGAACCGAAACGGATCATGCCAAACCGTTCCCCGGTATTGATCGCCTGACCTTCGTTCACCTCGCAGACGATGCGGCGCGCGACGAGGCCAGCGATCTGCACCACCCCGATGGCGCGACCGTCATCCATGCGGATCGTCAGGCCGTTGCGTTCATTGTCCACGCTCGCCTTGTCGAGCGAGGCGTTGAGGAATTTGCCCGGCCGGTAGGCGATCTTTTCGATCCGGCCCGCGATGGGTGCGCGGTTCACGTGGCAGTTGAAGACATTCATGAAGACCGCGACGCGGGTCATCGGCTCGGTCCCCAGCCCCAGTTCCTCGGGCGGGGCGAACTTGCCGATCATCTGCACGACACCGTCGGCGGGCGAGATGATCAGACCTTCGCGCACAGGCGTCACGCGGTCGGGATCGCGGAAGAAATAATAGCACCAGACCGTCAGACAGACGCCGATCCAGCCCAGCGGTTGCCAGATCAGAAACAGGATCAGCGTGACCGCCGCGAAGATGCCGACAAAGCGGTAACCCTCGCGGTGCATGGGCTTGATGAAGGTCGAAAGCATGGTCATGTCCGGTCCCGATTCCTTTCCGGGGATAGCGCGCCTTCTTTTGAAGGGAACCGCACAAATGCGCAACCTTGCTGAGCGTCAATCAGCCGGCAGGTGTGTCCGGAACTGCGATCCCGATCTCAGGAAGGTGTCGCGGCCTGCCGGTTCTCGGCGATCATCGAGATCATCTCGAACATGACCGCCGCCGCTGTCAGCGCGGTGATGTTGTTGGGGCTGTCCTTGGTCGGCATCATGCAGACCACATCGCCACCGATGATATTCATGCCCCGCGCCGCGCGCAAAAGGCCCACCGCCTCGTCGATATCGAACCCCTTCTCGCCGGGTTCCAGGTTGGACACGCCGGGCGCTATGGTCGGATCAAGGCAGTCGAGATCGAAGGTGATGTAGACCGGACGGCCTGCCAGAACCTCTTTGATCTGGGCCACGACATCGGCAAGGCCGCGTTGGCGGAACTCTTTCATCGTCACGACGTTGTAGCCGTAATCATAGGACGGTTGCAGCCAGTCAAGCGTACGCGGATGACCCCGAAGCCCGATCTGCATCGAGCGTTTCGGATCGACCTGCCCCTGATCGGCCAGATAGGCACCCCAATGGGCGGCGGACTTTTCCGCGCCAAGGAAGTGATCGACCTTGGTGAAGACATCGGTATGGGCGTCGAAATGCAGAAAGCTGACCGGCTCGCCCCCGGCAAGCTTGCCGCCGCCCAGAGCCTGGACAATACCGCCGGTGATCGAGTGATCGCCGCCGACCGAGACGGGGCGTGCCCCCGCCGCATCGATGCGCCGGTAGAAATCGGTGATCTGCTGGATGCAGTGTTCGTTGTCATTGGCGCGGGGAAAGGGCACGTCGCCTGCATCGACGATCTTCGCCGCTTCCCACGGGTTGATGCGAAACTCACCATGCACCCGGCGCTGCACGGCCGAGACATGGCGCAGCGCGCGCGGCCCAAGGTGTTGATCGCGTTCGGTGGTGCCATTTCCGGTGGAATGGGGCACGCCGACAAGGGCGATATCGGCGCCTTCGGGCGGCTCGTTCGGACAACGGAACATGGTGGGAATGCCCCACCAGTAAAGGTTTTCCATCATCGAACGGTCGTGTTCCTCGGCCATGCGCGCCTCCTCAGCCCTTATCGTGCCGCTCTGCTTCTTCCATCAGGATCGGCACACCGAGCGCCATAGAATGGATGCCCATGATCGAGGTCAATTGCATGACCTCAAGAATTTCTTCCTTTGTTGCCCCGGCTTTAAGCGCATTCTGGATGTGACGGCGCACGCCCGAGGGCCAGAGATGGGTGGTGGCCACGTTGATCGCGATGAAGATCAGTTCCTTGTATTTCTGGTCCAAAGGCCCCTTGGTCTGGGGCACTGCGCGGAAGGCGAGGAA
>NZ_JBARVQ010000459.1:0-8695 GCF_049646345.1 Albidovulum sp.
AGACTGTCCTGATGCTGCTTGTTGCGGAAAGGCGGCGACATGACGCGGCGGGCGGCATGATCCCAGTCCTTGTTGAAATACTCAGATTCATCCAGCGTCAGGTGTTGGATCAGCGGCTCGCCCCAGACGCGCTTGCCCTGCATCCGCGCCCGGCGAATGGCCTCGTGACTGTCCTCGCAAGAGGTATGCACGACATAAAGCGGCACGCCCGCCATATCGGCGATCATGATCGCGCGATTGGTGGCCTCACCCTCGACCTGCGGGGGCCGCGAATAGGCATGCGCCTCGGGGCCGGTATTGCCGTCGGCCAGCAGTTTCGCGGAAAGCTCTGCCACCACATCGCCGTTTTCGGCATGGACAAGGGCAATGCCGCCCAGCTCGCCCAACCGCTTGAACGAGGCATACATCTCATCGTCATTGACCATAAGGGCACCCTTATAGGCCATGAAATGCTTGAAGGTGGTGATGCCTTCCTGCTCGATCACGGTCTTCATGTCGTCAAAGACCTTCTCGCCCCACCAGGTCACCGCCATGTGGTAGGAGTAGTCGCAATTGGCGCGGCCGGACTTGTTGTGCCACATCTGTTTGGCGTCGAGCAGGCCCTGCCCCTGCCCCGGCAGCACGAAGTCGACGACCATCGTCGTGCCACCCGCAAGGGCCGCACGGGTGCCGGACTCAAAGTCGTCGGTGGAATAGGTGCCCATGAAAGGCATTTCCAGATGCGTATGCGGATCAATCCCACCCGGCATGACATAGCACCCGGTCGCGTCGAGCACGGTGTCGCCCTTGAGGCCCTCGCCGATCTGGGCGATCCTGCCGCCCTCAATCAGCACATCTGCCTTGTAGGTCAGATCGGCGGTGACGATGGTTCCGTTCTTGATGACTGTGGTCATGGACGCCCCCCAAGTTGCTTCAAAGCTTCATCGCGGTACGGCTTTTCGCGGAGTTCTGCATACGCGGACCCAACCGCAGACAGAAGTGTTTGCACGTCTTCTAAACTGAGCTCGGTTCTAAATGTCTCTTTCCCCTTAAACCTATCAACAAATGTGGTCCTGCCCCCGGCCGTTACTTGTACACGCGCATGGGCAATTGAGTTTCGAATGTGCCGCAAGAAATCGGGCAGATTTTCGCCGCATATTTTATTGAGTGCTGAGTTGGCCTCAAGATTATCGATCAGCTTGCTGCGCAATTCCGTTTTTTCCCAAAGCTCATGCGGATACAAAATTACCAGATAAAGAAGCGACAAAATTCTGGTTTGAAAATAAGGAGGCGGAGGGATTTCGTCTCGCTTTAGCCCCTTACCCTCTAGAATATTCCCACTTGCTGCACTCAGTGCATCGAGCCGGGTCGCTTCCAAAAAAATTTCGTGCTCAAGGAGCGCAACTTTCGGAATGTCAATTTCGTGAAATGGCGTCACCCCACGACCTCCGCCGTCTCCAGGACCGCGTGCAAGAGCACATCCGTCCCCGCCGCTGCCCATTCGGGGCTGATCTCCTCGGCCTCGTTGTGGCTCAGGCCGTCGACGCAGGGGCACATGATCATCGCGGTCGGCGCCACCTTGTTGATCCAGCAGGCGTCGTGACCGGCGCCGGAAATCAGGTCTGTATGGCTGTAACCCAGCCGTTCGGCGGCTGAACGCACAGCGCTGACGCAGGTCGGATCGAAGGTGACGGGATCAAAATGGCCAACGGGTTCGATCTCGATCCCCAGCCCCAGCTCCGCGGCGATCCCGGGCGCTTCGGCCTCCAGCCTTGCCCGCATGCCGTCCAGTTTGGCCTGGTCAGGGGAGCGGATATCGACGGTAAAGACGCATTTTCCGGGGATGACATTGCGGCTGTTGGGGTAGAGGTTGCACTGGCCGATGGCACCCACCGCGGCGGGCTGATTTTCCATTGCGATCCGGTGCACCAATTCGGTGATCCGCGCCATGCCAAGGCCCGCATTGACCCGCATGTTCATCGGCGTTGATCCGGTATGGGCATCCTTGCCGGTCAGCGTGACCTCAAGCCACCAGAGCCCCTGCCCATGGGTGACAACTCCGATATCGAGGCCCTCGGCCTCAAGGATCGGGCCCTGTTCGATATGCAGTTCGAACATCGCATGCATCTTGCGGGCGCCAACCTGCTCATCGCCCTCCCAGCCGATGCGCTTCAGTTCATCGCCAAAGCGCAGGCCTTCGGCATCGACGCGGTCCTTGGCCCAGTCTTCCTCCAGCACACCGGCAAAAACGCCAGAGGCGAGCATGGCGGGGGCATAGCGGGTGCCTTCCTCATTGGTCCAGTTGGTGACGACGATGGGGTGCCTGGTCTTGACGCCAAGGTCGTTCATCGTGCGCACGACCTCTAGCCCCGCCAGCACGCCCAGCACGCCGTCATATTTGCCGCCCGTCGGCTGGGTATCAAGGTGGCTGCCCATATAGACCGGAAGCGCGTCCGGGTCCTCACCCGCCCTTGTGGCGAACATGTTGCCCATCGTGTCGACGCCCATGCTCATGCCCGCCGCCTCGCACCATTTCCGGAACAGCGCACGGCCCCTGGCATCATCGTCGGTCAGGGTCTGGCGGTTGTTGCCGCCCGCGATGCCGGGGCCGATCTTTGCCATTTCCATCAGGCTGTCCCAAAGGCGCGCGGGATCAATCCTGAGGTTCTCTCCGGGTGCGGGCATGTCTTTCCTCCTGTGCCATCCGGTTACGGGTCTTGATGCCCCTTGCGGTAACGGTCTTTCTGACCGTATGGTCAGGAATGAGACGACCACAACCTGACCATTCGGTCAACAAAAATCTTGGGGCGTATGGCGGCACCTGAACGGATATCGAAACGGGATGCAACCCGGCGCGAGAATGAGACGCGCATTCTGGCAGCAGCTGAAAAGGTCTTTGCCGAAGCCGGGTTCGGTGGAGCCACGATGCAGCTGATTGCCGATATGGCGGGGCTGCCGAAAGCCAATCTGCATTACTACTTTCCGACCAAGGAAGAGCTTTATCGCAAGGTGGTGCAACAGATTTTCGAGATCTGGCTGCATGCGGCGGACAGTTTCGACAATGCCCCCGACCCCGCCTCCGGCATCGGCGCTTATATCGACGCCAAGATGGAAATCTCGCGCCGTCATGCCGATGGGTCAAAGGTCTGGGCCAGCGAAGTGATGCATGGCGCGCCGGTCATTCAGGATTATCTGGAAACCACGCTGCGGGATTGGACCGCGGGCCGTGCCGCACTGATCCAGCGCTGGGTGGATGAGGGCAAGATGGAACCGGTCGATCCGCGCCATCTTCTTTACATGCTCTGGGCCACGACCCAGCACTACGCCGATTTTGGTCACCAGATCGAAACCCTGAACGGCGGCAAGCCGTTGAACGACCGGCAATGGAAAGCCGCGAAAGATAATGTGAAAACCATCATCCTGCGCGGAATAGGCGCGATCTGAGCCACAGATGCCCGATCAATTGCATCAAATTGCACGAGAATTATTGACCTGCAGGTAATCCCGGCCAATTCTGATCGCAATAATAAGGGACAGGCTGGGATGGATATGGTGTCATTGCGCCCGAGCAGGGTTCAGTATTTCTTTGGATCACGCGCCAAATTTCTTTACGAACTGATCGGCTGGCATTTAAGGAATGCCACGGATCTGAAATTCATGAATTACGGTTTTGCCTTCGACCGGGACGAAGACATGCCACAGCTACGCGCCGAAGACGAGGCCGAGCGATATTGTGCACAACTCTACCATGCGGTGGCTGGCCAGACCGATCTGACGGGGAAACGGGTGCTCGATGTCGGATCGGGGCGCGGCGGCGGGGCATCCTATGTTCACCGTTATCATGAAACGCGCGAAATGATTGGCTGCGATCTGGCCGACCGGGCGATATCCTTTTGCCAGCGGGTCTATGGCGGGGTCGACGGTCTGTCCTTCCGGCAGGGCAATGCGATGGACCTGCCCTTTGGCGAAGGTGAATTCGACGCGGTGACCAATGTCGAAAGCTCTCACTGCTACCCCGATCTGAACGCCTTCCTGGCCGAGGTCTTTCGCGTGCTGAAACCCGGCGGTCACTTCCTTTACACCGATTTCACGCCGCCCCGTGGCGACCCGAAAGCTGCGCAGCGCATGACGCTCGCGTCCCTTGATCAGGCCGGTTTCGGACCGGTTGAGGTCACCGACATCACCGGGAACATCCTGCGCGGGCTTGAGCGTGACCACGAGCGTCGGGCCCGCGAAATCGGCCGCCGGTTTCCGCCGGGCACCCGCCGGGCGGTCAAGCTCTGGGCCGGGCTGCCTGGCTCATGGATCTACAAGGATTTCGCCGAAGGACGGCGCGACTATCTGATGTATTGCGCCACGAAACCGGCCGCCGCCGAGCCGGTCACCGCGCCCGCACGTCATTTCAGTTCCACCTCGACAAAGGTCATGGAGGCGGAACCGGCATTGATGACATTGTGCTCCACCCCGACGTCGCGGCGATAAGAGGTTCCGGCCGGAACGGTGACCTGCCGGACACCGCCCCCCGGCTCTTCCAGCGCCATCTCGCAATCGGTCACAGCGGTGATGACATAGTCATGCCCATGCCGGTGCCAGCCGGTTTCGGCCCCCGGCGCGAAATCGAAACGGGTCACGCGGACCCGGTCATCGTCGATCTGAACGGTGGCAAGACATGCTGGACGGGTCATTGGCGCCTCCCTGGCCTGATGTGATGGGTCGACATTCTCACGGCAACTGCGCTGCAGGTCTGCTGCTATGTCCAAAGCCTGCCGTCGGATGATGCCAATTTGCCGTTTGACCTTCCGGTCAAATCCACGCTAGCACGATAAAAGGCGGCAAGGGAGAACCAGCGCGTGGCGAAACAACAGGCGGTGAACCGGCCCCTGACCCGCATTCAGCAGAAGAACCGTCAGACGATCCTGAACGCGGCCCTTGACGTTTTTTCCCAGTACGGATTTCGCGGGGCGACGCTTGATCAGATTGCCGAGGTTGCCGGTCTGTCGAAACCAAACCTGCTCTATTACTTTCCATCGAAGGAAGCGATCCACGCCGAATTGCTGTCGGGGCTGCTCGATACATGGCTCGATCCCTTGCGCGCGCTCGACCCGGATGGCGATCCGGTGCAGGAAATTCTTGGCTATATGCGCCGCAAGCTGGAACTGAGCCGCGACTATCCGCGCGAAAGCCGTGTTTTCGCCAATGAGATCCTGCAAGGCGCGCCACGCATAAAAGAAGCCCTTGAGGGGGATCTGAAGGCTCTGGTCGATGAAAAGGCCTCGACCCTGCGCCACTGGGCCGAAACCGGCCGCATCGCCGATCTGCCGCCGCATCACTTGATCTTCTCGATCTGGGCCATGACCCAGCATTATGCCGATTTCGACGTTCAGGTTCGTGCGGTGCTTGGTCCCGACCATGATCCTTATTCCGAGGCCGACGCATTTCTAAATACGCTCTTTCGCAAGCTTCTGGCCCCCTGACGGGCGCGGTCCATCGGGCAATGCCAGCGCGGCCAAGAACCGGGACGGGTGTCTGAAACCCGGTAGAGCGGTGCGAGGATCGACCGGCACGGCGTTACGGATACGGCAAAAACAAGGGCAAGGCGTTGACGATACGGTCTTGTCTCTGGACCTCGCCCGTGCCCGCGCTATAAGGGGGCAGGACTGCCCGGAGGTTGCCTGATGAAATTCCTGCTGCGCCTTTTGACCTGGTGGAATGGCCAGACGCTGGGAACCCAGCTTTTCACCGCCCGCAAGGGGGTGAAGGTGGGTGAGGATGCCGAAGGCAACTGTTTTTACCAGACCCGTGACGGCAAGCGGCGCTGGGTGATCTATAACGGCGAGAGCGAGGCAAGCCGGGTGACGCCCGACTGGCATGGCTGGCTGCATTTCACCTGGAATGAACCGCCGACCAAGGCCGCACTGGCCCACAAGCCCTGGGAAAAGCCGCATGAGGCCAACCTGACGGGCACAGCCCTTGCCTATGCGCCCGCAGGCTCAATCCGGCACGCAGCCCCGGCCGAGCGGCGGGACTATGAGGCCTGGAGCCCCGAATAGTGGCCGAGAATGTCACAGAGGTTCTGACCGGCGCGGGCGTTCTGGCCGCCGCTTTGGGGTTTCTTGTCTACGCCTCGGACGGCGCGGGCCTGACCCGTGCCACTGACAGCTACGATCTGACGGCAAGTTTCCGGTCGGTCGAGGGCATCACTGTCGGCACCGATGTGCGCATGGCCGGGGTCAAGGTCGGCTCGGTCACCGAACTGGCGCTGAACCCGCAGACCTTCTTTGCCGACGCGAAATTCACCGTGAAGAACGGCATCGTCGTGCCCGATGACAGCACCGCTGTCATCGCCTCGGAAGGGCTGCTGGGTGGCGCCTTTGTCGAGATCCTGCCCGGCGGCAGTCCTCTGGATCTGGAGCCGGGCACCGAGATCGAGGATACCCAAGGGGCTGTCAGCGTCATCGCGTTGATGATGAAATTCGTCGGCGGCGGTGATGAGACACCCGCAGGGGATAGCGCGCCATGAAATCCCTTTGGGCGGTCGTCGCCATGCTTGCCCTATCCGGCGGGGCGATGGCGCAGGATGTCGAAAGCGCGCCCGGCGCGCTTTTGCGCGGCCTCGACAAGGTGGCCGGCACGACAACCGATATCGATCTTGCCATCGGTGAGACCAAGGATTTCGGTCGCCTGTCAGTGACGCTCGCTGATTGCCGCTATCCGGTTTCCGACCATTCCTCGAACGCCTTTGCCCATGTGACCATCGCCGATGCGAATTCGGGCGCGGTGGCTTTCGACGGCTGGATGATCGCGTCGAGCCCAGCGCTCTCGGCCATGGACGATCCGCGCTATGACGTCTGGGTCATGCGCTGCACCATCCCAGAGGCCGAGGGCACCGAAGCGGCCGAATAATCCGCATCCCGCACCAGCGCCTCGGCCAGTTGCGCCCGATAGGCGGCGCGGGGGATTTCCACACCACCGAGTGAGGCCAGATGCGGGGTCAGGAACTGGGTGTCAAAAAGCGTGAAGCCCGTCACCCTGAGCCGGTCGACCAGATAGGCCAGCGCGATCTTCGACGCATTGGTGCGGGTTGAGAACATGCTTTCACCAAAGAATGCCGCACCGAGCGTGATGCCGAAGACCCCGCCAGTCAGTTCGCCCTCCTGCCAGACCTCCAGCGAATGGGCGCAGCCCATAGCGTGCAACGTCTCATATAGGGTCAGAAGGGGCGCGTTGATCCAGGTTTCATCGCGGTCGGCGCAGGCGCGGACGGTGGTTGAGAATGCCGAGTTTGTTCGAACGGTATGATCTTGACGTAGAATAGCCCGCTTCAATGAGCGTGAAATGTGGAAACCATCCAAAGGTATGATTCCACGCAAGCGCGGATCGACCCAGTGAAGCTCATCGGAATCCCGGCCCTCGGCCATCGGAAAGATGCCCTGAGCATAGCCCGACAGCATCAGGTCCGGCGTCAGCATGGCCGCGCCTTGCGGCCATGCGTGCGGGTCAGCCGAATTCCTTGTCCAGCCACTTTTCCAGCCAGTGGATGGAGTAGTTGCCGCTCTGGACATCCGGTTCCTGTAAGAGCGCGTGGAACAAGGGGATGGTCGTGTCGATCCCGTCCACGATCAGCTCGCCCAAAGCGCGCTGCAAGCGGGCCAGCGCCTCGGGCCGGTCGCGGCCATGGACGATCAGCTTGCCGATCAGACTGTCGTAATAGGGCGGGATCGAATAGCCGTCATAAAGGGCCGAATCCATCCGCACGCCCAGGCCGCCCGGCGCGTGATACTGGGTGATCTTGCCGGGACAGGGCGAGAAGTTCGGCAGTTTCTCGGCATTGATCCGCACCTCGATCGCATGGCCGTTCACCACCAGATCACTTTGCGTGAACGACATCGGCAGACCTTCGGCCACGCGGATCTGTTCGCGCACCAGATCGACACCGAAGATCGCTTCGGTGACAGGATGTTCGACCTGCAAACGAGTGTTCATCTCGATGAAATAGAACTCGCCATCCTCGAACAGGAATTCGATTGTGCCCGCACCGATATAGTTGATCTTGGCGACCGCATTGGCGCAGATGGCACCAATCTCGGCGCGCTGTTCGGGGGTGATGACGGGGCCTGGGGCCTCTTCAAACACTTTCTGATGGCGGCGCTGCAAGGAACAATCGCGTTCCCCCAGATGTACGGCGCTGCCCTTGCCGTCGCCAAAGACCTGAATTTCAATATGGCGCGGCCGCTGGAGGTATTTCTCCATATAGACTTCGTCATTGCCGAAGGCAGCCTTGGCTTCGGACCGCGCGGTACGGAAGGCGATCTCCAGCTCGCTTTCGTCCTTGGCAACCTTCATGCCGCGGCCACCACCACCGGCCGTGGCCTTGATGATCACCGGATAGCCGATCTCGGCCGCCACCTTCTTTGCCGCCGCCGTATCGGCGACACCGCCATCGGACCCGGGAACAACCGGAATGCCAAGTTTCTTGGCGGTTTCCTTGGCGGTGATCTTGTCGCCCATGATGCGGATATGCTGCGCCGAGGGGCCGATAAAGGTGATGCCGTGGTCTTCCAGCGCCTGCGCGAAGGCCGCGTTTTCGGACAGGAACCCATAGCCCGGATGCACGGCTTGCGCGCCCGTGATCTCGCAGGCCGAGATGATGGCGGCTTTCGACAGATAGCTGTCGGTCGAGGATGCAGGCCCGATGCAAACCGATTCATCGGCCATC
>NZ_JBARVQ010000460.1:0-4567 GCF_049646345.1 Albidovulum sp.
GTCCAGCATCACGATTTCGCGGCCGGGGTAAAGGTCCGCAAGGACCGCATGCGCCTCTTCGTCCGCAGCATCGTCCCCGAAATGCGAGGCGATGACCGCGCCGTTGCAGACGTAGTAATTGACGTAAGAGGCGACGAAATCATTGCCGGAGCCGCGGATGTCAATCGGTTCGGGCAGGCGAACCAACTTCAGCTTCCGGCCCGACGCATCGGTCGCGGCAGCGAGGATGTCACGGGTCTCGAACGCCGCCCGGCTCCAGGGATCGTCGGGGTCGATCTCCTCGCCCATCTGAATCAGCACGGTGCCCGGTTTGATGAACCGCGCCAGTGCATCGATGTGATAGTCGGTGATGTCGGCGCCCTTGATGCCCGGCGCCCAGATCACCTTTTCGGCGCCGTAGGTCTCCTTCAGCATCCGCGTGACCTCATCCTTGCCGCCCTTGTTGCGGTTGCGGTTCACCCAGCTGCTTTCATGGGCGATCAGCGTCGCATGGCCGTCGAACTCGGCGCCGCCCGCCTCGCCCACAAGGCCCGCGTCGAAAAGCGTCAAACCCATGATTTCGGCCACGCGCCCGGCGACTTGCCCGTCGTTGCGGTGCAATTGCTTGCCGCCCCAACCGTTGAAGTTGAAATGCGTCATCGCCAGCCCGCCCTTGCCATCGACGACGAAAGAGGGGCCGGAATCGCGCGCCCAGAGGTCTTCGGTCGGCACGTCCCAGACCTCGATCCCCTTGCCCAGCAGCTTGCGTGCAGCGGCTTCGTGCTCTGCCCCCATCAGCATCACGACAGGTTCGAATTCCGCCACCGTATTGGCGATCTCGGCAATCGTCTCCTGCACGGCATCAAGGTAACCGCCACTGCCATAGACCGCACGGCTGACGGGCCATTGCATGAAGGTGCGTTCATGCGGCGCGGTTTCCTCGGCGTAGCGAAACCCGGCGGCGCGGGCGGTTTCAGCCCACGCGGATCGGGGAAGTGCCGCGGCGGCGGCAAGTAAGCTGGCGCTGCGGAAAAGGCTGCGGCGGGTCATCATGATACTCTCCTTGAAATCAGGTCGCGGGGCGAAACCCATCTGGCAGAAAGGTGAGCGGGTCGGTGGCCGCCCCGGGCGGCGTGGCCGAAAGTGCGGCCATGAATAGCGAAAACAGCCCACCGGCCGAGGTGATGCCAAGTTTCGCGTGGATACGTTTGCGGTGCACCTTTACCGTCTCGGGCGAATTACCAAGGAGCCGGGCAATGGACTTGTTGGAGTGGCCTTTCACGATCAGCCGTGCCACTTCCGCCTCACGCTCGCTCAACCGCGAGGTGCCAAAGAGCGCGAAGGCGCGTTCGACATGTCCACCGACCCGGCCGATACCGGTCGCGGTACCGGGCGACAGACCCGGCCATTGCCGGCGCGTAAGCGCACCGAGGACGGGCAAGAGCGCACGCAACCGGTGGGCCGCGCGTGGCAGGGCCGAACTTCCATTCCTGACGCCAAGCGAAATCACAATTGCCGCTCCATCGGGATCACGCAGGATCACGCCGCATTCGCCATCCAACCCGGTGGCAGCATAGAAGCGGCGAAAATACTCGCTGCTGCGAAAGTCGTCCGGTGCAATGTCTGCCAGCATGGCGGCGCAATCGGCGCCCCCCTCGCGATAAAGCCCATGCAGCGGATCGAGAAGGTAGGCCCAACTGAGATAGGGGGCGAGGATCGCACTTTCGCTACCGCGCAGGTCATCGAACAGCGCGACCGGCGCGTGATCGGGAAAAAAGGCACAGACAAAGGCGGATTCAAAACCCGAGGCAACCTTGCAGACGTCGGCGAGCAGTGCGGGGAACGCAGTGGAGCCCACCTGCCCGATTGCTGCCCCTAACCGTTCCATCACTGGAAGGGGCAAGGATTCGGTTGCTGGCGCGTGGTCCGTCAGCGCGATTATCTTACCTCTTGTGCTCATTCAGGTTCCTGCTGGGTGATGCAGTGGATGCCACCGCCGCCAATGGCGATATCGGCTATATCGACCATGCTGACCCGACGGTCGGGGAAGATGTCCTGAAAAATCTCGCGCGCCAGCCCGTCGCGGGGCGTGCCGTAGCGCGGCATCACCACGCCGCCGTTGCAGAAATAGGAATTTACATAGGACCGGCAGAACCGGTCGCCGATGGCACAGCTTTCCTCGGCCTCGGGGATCATGACCATACGGATCGGGCGGCCCTTGGCATCGGTCTGGCCGGAAAGCGTGTCGATATTTTCCAGCTTGATCGCCCGCCAGGGGTCGGTCGGGTCGTCCGCGCCCTCAATCAGCACCACGCCAGGGGCGACGAAGACCGCGATCCCGTCGACATGGCCGTCGGTTTCGGTTTCATCGGCATTGCCCGGCAGCCAGATGACCTTGTCGCCGCCCAGCATTGCCTTCAGCTCTTCGGTGATCTGCGCGCGGCTCCAGTCCGGGTTGCGGTTGGCATTCGGAAAGCAGGTTTCGGTCGTCAGGATCGTGCCCTCGCCATCGACGCTCACCCCGCCACCTTCGGCGAACAGACCGGTGGTGAAGGTGCGAACGCCGCTCAGCTCGGCGACGCGCTTACCGAAGGCCGCGTCCTTGTCGAACGGATGATACTTGCCGCCCCAGGCGTTGAACCGGAAAAGCGATGCGGCCTTGTTGCCGTCAGCATCCACGACAAAATTCGGCCCGGCATCGCGCGCCCATGAATCGTCGAGCGGCATTTCGACGATCTCGATATCGCTGCCCAGAAGGGATTTCGCTTGCACCATGTCCTCTAGCCTGACGGCCATGGTCAGCGGCTCGAAGTCGCGGATCGCATGGGCGACGGCAGCATAGGCACGGCGCGTTGCCCCCATGTCCCCCCAGACCTCTGCCCGGCAAGGCCACATCATCCAAGTGCGGGCATGCGGGGCAAATTCGGCGGGCATGCGAAAGCCCAGATCGCTCGGTTTTGCGGAAGTGTGTTTCATGATCGGTCCAACTCAAACAGCTTGTCAGACAGAATTGCATGAGTAATAAGCAATACAAAACGCAAATTTTTTATTAGATAGACAAGAAAAACTCATGAATAATCCCTATCGCTCCCTCCCCCCCCTGTCGACGCTGATCGGCTTTGAGGCCTCCGCGCGGCTGGGAAGCTTCTCGCGCGCGGCAGAGGAGTTGAACATCACGCAGTCGGCGGTCAGCCATCAGATCCGGACGCTGGAAGCGCATCTGCGGCAGCCGCTCTTCCGTCGCATCGGCAGACGGATCGAACTGACCGATGCCGGGCATGACCTGATGACCACAGCGCAGGAGGCGTTGGAAACGGTGCGCCATGGTGCCCGCCGGCTGAGCGCCTATACCAAGCCCGGCTCGGTCATCGTGATGATGTCACCTGCCCTGGCGCAGGGCTGGTTCCTGCCGCGTCTGGCGCGGCTGCGGGCCGACTTGCCGCAGGTAGAGCCCTGGCTGCACACGACCACTGAAGGCTGGGTGCCGGAAGAGGCAGAGATCGACATCGTCCTGTCGGAAACCCCCTGGACCGACGCGGGAACCGAGTCGGTGCCGCTACTGCCCGACCGCCTCTGGCCCCTGGCCGCGCCCTCCGTAGTGGCGGGCCTTCCCGAGGCACCCGACGCTACGCGGCTGGATGCCACGATGCTTCTGCATGACGAAGGCGACGACGACTGGCAGAAGTGGTTCACACAAGCAGGCTCCCGCCGCAGCGACTTCGCCTCGGGCCTGAATTTCTCTGACCCGGCGATCATGCTGCAGGCGGCTGCTGCGGGATTGGGCATCTGCCTTGCGTCAGAGGTGCTGGCAGCGTCTTTCCTTGCCAAGGGCACACTCGCCCGGGCCGCCGGGGCGCCGGTTGAGATCGGCCGGAGCTATTTCCTTTCGGCGTGGAAACGGAACTTCACACGCAGTTCGGTACAGGCACTTTGGGACTGGTTTCTCGGCCAGCCAGAGCCTTAGCGGGCCGAGACGCACCTGCCGTTCAATCGGCAAACCGGATCGTGCCGGTTTCCGGTGTTTCAAGCCATGCAAGCAGGCGGGTCAATGCGAATTCAGCTTGAAATTGTCGCGTGGGAAAAGGTGCCGCTCTTGGTTGAAATGGTTGTGGACTGATGAATGAACAGCGTCGAACTTCTACAGACTTCGCATGCGCCGGAAGCGGAGCATTGCCCTCTCTCTTGGTCGGGGCGGCAAGTGTGAACTCTCGGCCCGGCTGTTCTACCATCGGCCAGTTTCCTGTTTCCGGGCATTGCCAATGACCTTCATCGCGGCGCCATAAGATCGCAGTTTGTCGGCCACGATGGCTGCAGGATTGCCTTGGCACTTCATTGATTTTCTTATGAGTTTCAAAGCTTCTTTGCGATCTCGGCGCTTGGTGACAAAAGATTCCAGCACTTCGCCTTCGTGGCCGACGGCCCACCACAGATAATGCGTCTCGCCGTTGATCTTCACGAAAATCTCGTCAAGATGCCACCGCCAGTTCGACTAACTGATCCCCCAAATAACCGATGCGCCGCCTGCCAATCGCGGCCTAGACCGCTTAAGGGATTTTGCGGTCGACTCCACGTGGGATCAGCTTTTCCT
>NZ_JBARVQ010000461.1:0-6076 GCF_049646345.1 Albidovulum sp.
GCGTGATCAGGATCAGCGTGGCGAAAATCAGCGGTACCGTAGCCAAAGCGGTCATTGCCAGTGCGACGAGCCCCCAGGTTTTGACCGCCAGCACCAGAAGCGTCAGCAGGATGACAAGGAAATAGAGGATGTTGTCCTTCGTCCCGTGGATCAGGTCGCGGGCGATCCAGCCGATGACGGGAATGGCAAAGTACCAGGGGCGGTGGTCAGATGTGTTCGCTGTCATGGGTTTTCCTCCTGCGCTGGGTGGCAGGTAGGGCGCAGCACCGTCCGCGGCAACCGGTCGCGATGCCGCAGGTGGGGCTCAGCGGATGAGGGCGGTCAGAAAGCCCGGCAGGTCGTCGGTATGGTGGTGGATGAAGGGGGCGGGTGCAGGCTCGGGCGCCACATGCACCGTGCGCATCCCCATCTCATGCGGCGCAGCGAGGTTGCGGGTGTCGTCCTCGAACATTGCGGCGCGGTCGGGGGCGATGCTGTCGCGGGCAAAGATCGCCTCAAACGCCGCGCGTTCGGGTTTGGGCCGGTAGCCTGCATGTTCGACGCCGTAGATGGCATCGAAAATCCCGGTCAGGCCCCGCGCGGCAAGAACCCGTTCGGCATAGGGCGCGGAGCCATTGGTATAGACGATACATCGACCCGGCAGAGCCGCGATGGCATCCCGCAGGTTCGGATCGGGTGTCAGCGCGTCGAACGAGATATCGTGGACGTCAATGAGATAGGGATCGGGGTCGAGCCCGTGTTCATGCATCAGCCCGGCCAGCGTCGTACCGTAAAGCTGCCAGTAATGACTGCGCAGCCGGTCGGCCTCTTCCCGTGGAACGCCAAGCGCGTCCATCACATAGGCCGTCATCCGCTGTTCGATCTGATCGAAGAGCCGGACCGAAGGCGGATAGAGCGTATTGTCGAGGTCGAAGACCCAGGCCTCGACATGGGAAAAGGTATCGCGCGGCATGGCGCGACCTTAGGGTGTTTCGTGTTTGTATTGAATCGGAAAACGAACCTCGTTCGTTCGATTTCCGATAAAGGTGGCCGCAGCGAAAATCCGAAACGCCTTGGGGCTGCGCGCATGGGCCGCAATGGGATGGGTTGCCAAGGACTGTCGCCCGCGCATAGGCTCCGCCCCGCGAGGGACGGGCAGGAGGGAACGCGATGCAGAAAGACGCCTATACGCTGATATTGGAGGCGATTGACGGCGGCATTTACCGGCCCGGCGACCGGCTGGTGGAGGCGGAACTGGCCGAACGGTTCGGTGTGTCGCGGACCCCGGTGCGCGAGGCGTTGCAGCGGCTCGAAACACAGTCGATGCTGGCGCGTGACGGGCGGTCGCTGATCGTGGCTTCGCTCGATCACAATCAACTGGCCGAGCTTTACGTCGTGCGGGCGGAACTGGAGGGGCTGGCCGCGCGGCTTGCGGCGAAACATGCGAGCCCCGAAGAGGTCAAGGTTCTGGCCGATATGGTCGAGGCCGATCGTGCCTATCTGGATGATCCGGCCGCGCTTTCGCGCGCCAACCGGCGCTTTCACAAACAGATCCATCTGGCCTCGCATAACCGCTATCTTGTGCAGCAGCTTGACCTTGTGCACCGCTCCATGGCCTTGCTTGCCACGACCTCGCTTGCCGCCGAAGGGCGGGGGACGGCTGCTTTGGCCGAACATGAGGCGATCGTGACGGCGATTTCTGACGGCGACGGTGATGCTGCGGCCGAGGCTTTGCGCTCACATATCTCCAAGGCTTTCGAGACCCGGCTTAAGCTTGATGCCGGTGCCGGGGAGGGGTGAGCGCAGTATATAGGGCCCGTCATCGGTCCTGGCGGAAACCAGCGTGAGGTCCGGACGCCGCACCGGTGCCGGTTCGAATGCGGCCCGATCCTCGGCCACCATCGCCAGCGGTGCGGCTGCACGATCGTCAGGCAGGGTGTAACCCCGTGACGACGGGCCGTCCGGTTGCGTCACATGCAGCCTGAGCGTTGGCACCACGACCGGGACAAGGATCGGATCGGTCAGCAGCAGGACAGGCAACAGATCTCCGCTGTTCAGCCGAGCGGCGACGACGCCATGGGCGGTCTTGTCCCAGTAGAAGGGCCGGGTGATCCATTCGTAGAACGCCTTGTAGGACGAAAAACAGGCCAGCGGGAAATAGAGGTGCTGGGTCGGCACCCATTTCTGCAGATGGCGGTGGGACGTGCCGCGCGTGGCCCAAAGGCCGACCGTTACATTGATAATCTCGGCCGCGATGAAAAGCAGGCAAAGCGCTGTCAGCGCCGTGGCGGGCATGATGCCGGACAGGGGATGCGACCAGCCGAAAGCAACGGGCCAGAAGCTCCACAGAACCGGTGCCAGCAGCGCCTGCGACAGGGATCCGACAAAGACGATCTGCACCCCAAGGAACCGTCGCGCGCCGAGTTCGCGCCAGAGCCGTTGCGGCGCACGCATATGGGTGGCCCAGGTGATGGCAAACCCCTTCTGCCAGCGCGACCGCTGCCGGATCCAGGTCACCGCGTGGGAATTCGGTTCCTCCTCGGTCACGGTATCGGCCATTTCGGTGCGATAGCCGTGGCGGGCAAGGCGCAGGCCCAGATCGGCATCCTCGGTGACATTATGCGCGTCCCAGCCGCCAAGCTCTTCCAGCACTCTGCGCCGGAAGAACTGCGTCGTGCCACCCAGTGGCACCACGAAACCAAGCCGCGCGATCCCCGGCAGCACCGCGCGGAACCAGGCCGCATATTCGACGGTGAAGCATCGTGTCAGCCAGTTGTGCCGCGCATTATAGTAATCGAGAATGCCCTGAAGGCAGGCAACCTCTGGTCCTGCGCTGTTGAAATGCCGCACGATCTTCTGGATCTGCTGCGGTTCGGGCGCATCCTCGGCATCCCAGACCCCGACGATGGAGCCGCGGCAGAAATTGAGCGCGTAATTGAGCGCGCGCGGCTTGGTGCGGATCGGGCCGTCGGGAACGGTGACCACCCGCATCCAGCGCGGAAGGTCGTGGCGTCGCAGGGCAGCGAGCGTTGCCGCGTCATCCTCTTCGACCACCAGCAGGATATCCAGCAACTCCTTGGGATAGTCGATCCGCCCGATCCGGCGGATCAGCCGTGGCGCGATATCGTCTTCGCGGAACAAAGGCACCATGACCGAGACGATGGGCAGACGGGCGGGCAGGGCGGCCGGTGGGGTGGCGGCCTTTTGGCGCTGGGCGCTGACTTCGGACAGGAAACAGATCAGCTTCAGACCGGAACAGGCGATGAGCGAAAGGCTTGCCCATAGCAACAGGGCCGCCAGAACAACCTGTGGTGCGACCAGCGCCGTCGCCAGCGTGGTGCCAAGTACGGCGAATGCCAATCCACGGGTCCGGTCGGTATCCTGTGTCCGGCAGCTTTCGGCCGCGTTCACCCGTGTTTCAGCGCCCCGGATCAGCGCGGTCTGGCGCGCCGCGATCAGGGCGGCATGAATGTCACGCTCTGGTGCAAGGGCCATGACGACCGGTCCGAACCCCTCGGGCAGGGCCGTGCGCATTTCGGCGAAATGATCCGGGCACGATGTCGCAAGGACCGTCGCACCGCCGATCCTGTGCCAGGGCAGCACGTAATGGGACAGGCAGAACTCGGCACCCAGCCGGTCCATCAGCCGCGTATCGGGCGGGTCTTTCAGAAGGTCGACCGCCTTTGCGCCCCATTGCGCCGACAGCGCGGCCATGAGGTCGGCCTCACTGACCCAGCGATGGGTCAGAAGTATGTCGCCAAGCGGCACATCCTCCCGGTCCTTCAGGGCCAGCGCCTTGAGAAGGTTGCCGGGATCGAGCGCGCCCATGTCGACCAGAATCTGGCCAAGTGGTACGCGCTGCTCTGCGCGGCGGCTGGGTTGGATGCGGGGGGGGAAGGTTGCGATGCCGGGGTCGGACGTCACGCGCGGCGTGGCCGGTTCTGGAACGAGCTGGAGATGCGGCACGGCGGCTGACATCGGGATTCCCCGGCTGGATTGCAGCCACCAGCCTCTACCGGCGTGGTTAATAGCGCGTTAATCGTGAAAAACCGCTCCCGACGGCCTGTCGGGATCTGTGTTCAGGCCGCCCCTTGCCCGACTATCGGCGGGCGCGGCCTTCTGGATCGGCGGGATCGATTTCAGGCGGCGCGGCGGGCGCGCATGGCTTCAGCGAAACGCTCAAAAAGGTAGAAGCTGTCCTGCGGCCCGGGGCTTGCCTCGGGGTGATGCTGGACCGAAAAGACCGGGCGGCCGTCCAGCCTTATGCCGCAATTCGACCCGTCAAAGAGCGAGATATGGGTTTCGCTGACGCCCTTGGGCAGGGTCTGGGCATCGACGGCAAAACCGTGGTTCATCGAGGTGATCTCGACCTTGCCGGTCTCCACATCCTTCACCGGATGGTTGGCGCCGTGATGGCCGTGGTTCATCTTGATCGTCTTGGCGCCGACAGCAAGGGCCAGCATCTGGTGGCCAAGGCAGATGCCAAAGACCGGTAGGTCGCGGGTCAGCACGTCCTTGATCATCGGCACGGCATAGTTCCCGGTCGCCGCCGGATCGCCGGGGCCGTTCGACAGGAACACACCTTCGGGATTGTGCGCCAGCACCTCTTCGGCGGTGGCCGTGGCGGGCAGGACGGTCACGTCGCAGCCCGCACTTGCAAGGCAGCGCAGGATGTTGCGTTTTGCGCCGTAGTCGATGGCGACCACGCGGAACCCGTCGCCGGTCCGCTTGCCGTATCCGTCGGGCCAGGCCCAGCGGGTCTCATCCCAGCGGTAGCTTTGGGGGCAGGTCACGTCCTTGGCCAGATCGAGGCCGACAAGGCCCGACCAGCCCCGCGCCTTCGCGACCAGCGCTGCGATGTCGAAATTGCCATCCGGATCATGGGCCAGCGCCACATGCGGCGCGCCCTGCTGACGGATCGCCCGGGTCAGACGACGGGTATCAAGCCCACCAATACCGATCCGGCCGCGCCGTGCCAGCCAGGCCACCAGATCTTCGGCGGCGCGCCAGTTCGACGGTTCAGTCGGGTCCCACTTCACCACCATTCCGGCCGCGACCGGCTCGGCGGTTTCGTCATCCTCGGGATTGACGCCGGTATTGCCGATATGGGGGAAGGTGAAGGTGACGACCTGTCCGGCATAGGACGGGTCTGTCATGATCTCCTGATAGCCGGTCATCGCGGTGTTGAAGCAAAGCTCTGCCACCGTCTCGCCCGTGGCCCCGAACCCATGCCCGTAAAAGACGGTGCCATCGGCCAGTGCGAGGCAGGCGGTCGGCTTGGCACTGGAGGCGGAGGTGGTGGACATGGCGCGACTCCCCGGGTCTCAAATCCCGCGGAACCTACGGGGGGGCGGGGTTCGGGTCAAGGGGGCGATGCTGAATAGGCTTACGCAACGTTTACAATGACTTACGCAAAATTCTCCCGGTTGTGTCTGCCCGGGCTTGGCGATATGGTGGGAACTTCGGAAGCTCAGGGGATGGAGACCCGATGGATATGCGTGAACGGATCGGTACTGCGTTGAAAGATGCGATGCGATCCAAAGAGGCCGAGCGTCTGTCGACGCTGAGGCTGATCAATGCCGCGATCAAGGACCGCGATATCGCCCTGCGGGGTGAGGGCGGCGAGGCCACCGTGGGCGATGGCGAGGTGCTGTCGATCCTTGGTCGCATGGTCAAGCAGCGCCAGGAATCGGCGCGCGCCTATGAAGAGGGCGGGCGGCTGGAACTGGCGGAAAAGGAACTGGCCGAGGTCAAGGTGATCGAGGAATTCCTGCCGCGCCAGCTGGATGAGGGCGAGGTCACGGCCGCCATCGACGCCGCAGTTGCCGAGATCGGCGCAGGCTCGATCCGCGACATGGGCAAGGTG
This sequence comes from Albidovulum sp., assembly GCF_049646345.1. Taxonomy (GTDB): domain Bacteria; phylum Pseudomonadota; class Alphaproteobacteria; order Rhodobacterales; family Rhodobacteraceae; genus Albidovulum. The sequence goes on from NZ_JBARVQ010000461.1 coordinate 5,846, forward strand.
ATGGCCGCGCTCAAGGCCAGATATAGCGGCCAGATGGATTTCGGCACGGTCGGTCCCATGGTCAAGGCGCGGCTTGGCTGAGCGGGAGAATTGCCTCAACGCTCCGCTGGAAAATCTCCCGGGGGGAGTACCTATACTCGTCATTTGCGCTTTGCTGGCGTGACCGGGACTTTGCTGCCTTCGTGGAAACGCCTCTTCGCCCGGGAACAAGCCGAAGGCGCCGGGCGTGCG
>NZ_JBARVQ010000462.1:0-2438 GCF_049646345.1 Albidovulum sp.
ATCGTGCGCAAATACCGGGAGCAGTACGAATGACCGCGAAAACATCGCTCCTGACCCCTGACGCCCGCACCAAGCGGCGCAATGCCGCTGAGGCACGGTTCCGGCTTTACGGCCTGATTGCCGTCGCGGTCGCGATCATCGCGCTTGCCGGGCTGCTGGTGTCGATCTTTGGTAACGGGTCCTTGGCCTTCCGCCAGACGACGCTGCAACTGGAAATTCCGCTGCCCGAGGAAAAGCTCGACAAATCCGGCATCCGCGATCTGGCGGTGATGAAGAAGGTCACCACGGTCGGTTATGCCAAGGTGCTGGCCAATGCGCTTGAGGCGCAGCTTGACACGCTTGGGATTACGGTTGAGGGGCTGAAATCCAAGGACATCTCCAAGTTCCTTTCAGAAGAGGCCCCGGCAACCCTGCGCAATCAGGTGTTGGCCGACCCGGACCTTGTGGGCCAGACCATCACGCTGGAGCTTTTGATCGGCGGTCGGATCGACGGCTATTTCAAAGGCCGGGTGACGCGGGAGACGGCACTTCTCGACAAGAACGTCTCGCCCGCGCAGCTTGATCTTGCCGATGCGCTGAAGGAAACGGGGCATCTGCACACGAGTTTTAACTGGGGTTTCGTGACCGCACCGGACGCGTCAGAAAAGCGCCCCGAGGCTGCTGGTCTGGGCGTCGCGATCATCGGATCGCTTTACATGATGATCGTGGTGCTGGCGCTCTCATTGCCCATCGGTGTGGCGACGGCGGTCTATCTTGAAGAATTCGCCCCGAAGAACCGCTTTACCGATATTATCGAGGTCAATATCTCCAACCTTGCCGCCGTACCCTCTATCGTCTTCGGCATCCTCGGGCTTGCGGCCTTCATCAACTTCGCAGGGCTGCCGCAATCAGCGCCCATTGTCGGCGGGCTGGTCCTGACCCTGATGACGCTGCCCCGCATCATCATCCCGGCGCGGGCTGCCCTGAAGGCGGTGCCGCCATCGATCCGCGATGCGGCGCTTGGGGTCGGGGCCTCGAAGATGCAATCGGTCTTCCACCATGTCCTGCCCCTGGCCGCACCCGGCATTCTGACCGGCATGATCATCGGTCTGGCACAGGCCTTGGGCGAAACCGCGCCGCTTCTCCTGATCGGCATGGTGGCCTTTGTGCGCGACTATCCCGGCGCGCCGATGGAGGGGTTCTTTGACCCCGCCACCGCCCTGCCGGTACAGATCTACAACTGGACCCAGCGCGCCGATCCGGCCTTTGTCGAACGGGCCTCGGGTGCGATCATCGTCCTTCTCATCTTCCTTCTCGCCATGAATGCCGTCGCGATCCTTCTGCGGCGCAAGTTCGAACGGCGCTGGTAAAAATGGCGGAGACTGCCAAAATGAATGTCATGCGACAGACAGACGAAACAACGGCCACGGCCGAAATCAAGATCTCGGCAAAGGCCGTGCAGGTCTATTACGGCGACAATCACGCCATCAAGGATGTGGATGTCGAGATTGCCGACCGCACCGTGACGGCCTTTATCGGCCCCTCGGGCTGCGGCAAGTCGACCTTCCTGCGCTGCCTCAACCGGATGAACGATACGATCGATATCTGCCGGGTTGAGGGCAGCATTACGCTTGATGGCGAGGATATCTACGACAAGCGCGTCGATCCGGTGCAGTTGCGCGCCAAGGTCGGCATGGTGTTCCAGAAACCGAACCCGTTCCCAAAGTCGATCTATGACAACGTCGCCTACGGTCCCCGCATCCATGGCCTTGCGCGGAGCAAGGCGGAATTGGATGAGATCGTCGAGAAGTCGCTGCGCCGCGCGGCCCTTTGGGGCGAGGTCAAGGACCGGCTTCAGGCCCCCGGTACGGGCCTTTCGGGTGGCCAGCAGCAGCGTCTGTGTATTGCGCGTGCAGTTGCGACCTCGCCCGAAGTGCTGCTGATGGACGAACCCTGCTCGGCGCTCGACCCGATCGCCACGGCGCAGGTCGAGGAATTGATCGACGAGTTGCGTTCGCGTTTCGCCGTCGTCATCGTCACCCATTCGATGCAGCAGGCCGCCCGCGTCAGCCAGAAGACCGCCTTCTTCCACCTCGGCAATCTGGTCGAATTCGGCGAGACCGGGCAGATCTTCACCAATCCGCGCGACCCGCGCACCGAAAGCTACATTACCGGCCGGATCGGCTGAGGAGATACCGATGAGCGAACAACATATCCTGCGCGCCTTCGACCGCGATCTGGAGGCGATCCAGGCGATGGTCATGAAGATGGGCGGCATGGTCGAAGCGGCGATCCTCGACGCGGCCCAGGCGCTGGAAACGCGGGACGAGGAACTGGCCACAAAGGTCCGGGCAGGCGACAAGGCCATCGATGCTTTGGAAGAGAGAATTAACGAAGAGGCGGCGCGCCTGATCGCTTTGCGCGCGCCTGCCGCCTCCGACCTGCGGACCGTCCTGTCG
>NZ_JBARVQ010000463.1:0-1614 GCF_049646345.1 Albidovulum sp.
CGACTGGTTCATCCAGAAGGCCATCGCCTGGTGGCTGCGCGACCTCTCAAAACACGACGCCCCCCGCACCCGCGACTGGCTCGCATCCCATGGCGAACGCCTGAAGCCCTTCGCCCGGAAAGAGGCCGCACGGCACCTGTCCTGACCGGCCTTTCAGCTTGGTCCAAATACCTCGGGGTCCGGGGCAGCGCCCCGGCGCTTTCGGTCAGGTTATCGGCGTTTCCCCTTGCCGCGCCCCGACCGCAAGCCTAGTTTCAATCCATGACCAAACTTATCGACCCCTTTGCCCGGCCAATCTCCTACCTGCGCGTCTCGGTGACGGATCGCTGCGATTTCCGCTGCACCTATTGCATGGCCGAACATATGCAGTTCCTGCCGAAAAAGGACCTGCTGACGCTGGAGGAACTGGACCGGCTCTGTTCCAGCTTCATCCGGCTCGGGGTCGAAAAGCTGCGCATCACCGGGGGGGAACCCTTGGTCCGGCGCGATATCATGACCTTCTTCAGGACGATCGCGCGGCATCTGGATACGGGCGCGCTGAAGGAACTGACGCTGACCACCAACGGCTCGCAACTGGCGAAATTCGCGGACGAACTTGCCGCCATCGGCATCCGCCGGGTCAATGTCTCGCTCGACACGCTCGATGCGGCGAAGTTCCAGGCGATCACCCGCTGGGGGCGGCTGCCGCAGGTGCTGGAGGGGCTGAGGGCCGCGAAAGAGGCCGGGCTCAGGGTCAAGATCAACACTGTCGCGCTGAAAGGCTTCAATGAGGAGGAACTCTTCCCCCTGCTCGACTGGTGCGCGGGCGAAGGTCACGACCTGACCTTTATCGAGGTCATGCCGATGGGCGAGATGGGCGAAGAGATGCGGCTCGACCAGTACTGGCCCTTGAAGGACCTGCGCGCGCGGCTTGCCGACCGCTTCACGCTGACCGATCTCGCGGAACGATCGGGCGGCCCCGCGCGCTATGTGCGGATCGAGGAGACCGGGCAAAAAGTGGGCTTCATCACCCCCTTGACCCATAATTTCTGCGAAAGCTGCAATCGGGTCAGGGTCACCTGCACCGGGGAACTCTTCATGTGCCTCGGGCAGGAGGACAATGCCGATCTGAGGGCGCCACTCAGGGCCGCGTCCGCCGATGCCCTGCTGGAACAGGCGATCCGGGCGGCGATATCGCGCAAGCCCAAAGGGCATGACTTCGACTATTCGCGCCAGTCGGTCAAAGGCCAGATGTCGCGGCATATGAGCCATACCGGCGGCTGAGCCCCTTGAGACACTGCTGACCGCACCCCTCCGGGGAACGGACCGTCGGCACCGTGTCGGCAAAACCAATGGCATCGACCGGGCTGCCAAGGCTGGACCCGGTTGCGACAGGGGCCGGATATACCTATAGCGTTTCGAGTTTACGTTGAATGAAAATGCGAACCATCTTCGTTCGAATTCTGATAGTTGAGATTTCAAACAAATCTCGAAACGCTATAGGGGGCAGATATGCGGAAACCAGCGACAATTGCAGCACTCATCCTGACGGCGGCACTCCTGTCGGGCTGCGGCCCGATCATCATCGGCGCAGGCGGCGCGGTGCTGGCCGACAAGGTGGTCGAGGACCAGCAG
>NZ_JBARVQ010000464.1:0-4197 GCF_049646345.1 Albidovulum sp.
GGCTGGGAGCGGCCGTAGCCGTGAGTCTGGCGAGCGTCAGCAAAGCCCGCACAGCGGATCAAAATGTTCGACAGTTCTGCCAAAAGAAAACGCCCCGGTTTCCCGGGGCGCCTTCAGAACTCTTGCAAAGCGTTTCGACGTCAGCCGCGCTCTTCGACGATGGTCACCAGATGCGGGATCTTGTTGACCATGCCGCGGACGGAAGGCGTGTCTTCCAGTTCACGGGTGCGGTTGATCTTGCCGAGACCGAGGCCCTTGAGCGTCGCGGCCTGAACGGCGGGGCGACGGGCGGGCGAGGCGATCTGCTTCACGACGATGGTTTTCTTAGCCATGATGCCTGCTCCTTAAGCTTCTGCCGCTTCGGCGGGCGCTTCGGTTTCCGGCTTCTTCAGGATGTCGGCCACTTTCTTGCCGCGACGCTGCGCGACCATGCGGGGGCTCGATTCCTGCTTCAGACCGTCGATCGTGGCGCGGATCATGTTGTAGGGGTTCTGCGAGCCCATCGACTTGGCGACGACGTCCTGAACGCCCAGCATTTCGAACACGGCACGCATCGGACCACCGGCGATGATCCCGGTACCGGCCGGTGCAGTGCGCATCACGACTTTACCAGCGCCATGACGGCCCTCGATATCGTGGTGCAGCGTGCGGCCATCGCGCAGCGGCACGCGGACGAGGCTGCGCTTTGCCTGTTCGGTCGCCTTGCGGATCGCTTCCGGCACTTCCTTGGCCTTGCCCTTGCCGAAACCGACGCGGCCGCGCTGGTCACCGACCACGACGAGAGCCGCAAAGCCAAAGCGCTTACCACCCTTCACGGTCTTCGACACACGGTTGATCGCGACGAGGCGATCGGCGAATTCCGGGTTTTCGTCACGGTCGCGACGGCCCCCGCGGTTGTCTTCTCTTGCCATCTGGCATTCCTTCGAATGGTGGCGCGCCTTGGCGCCATTTTAGCCAATCCAGGTGTCCCCGACTGGATCGGGGACCCGGATCATCGGGGTGGCGTTGCCGCCACCCGCCGGTATCAGAACTTCAGACCGCCTTCGCGGGCAGCATCGGCCAAAGCCTTGATCTTGCCGTGAAAGAGGAAGCCGCCGCGGTCGAAATAGCAGGTTTCGACACCGGCCTTCTTCGCGCGCTCGGCAATTGCCTTGCCGATCTTGGCCGCCGCTTCGACGTTGTTCTTGCCCACGATCCCCAGATCCTTTTCCAAGGAAGAGGCCGAGGCGAGCGTCACGCCGTTGACGTCGTCGATCAGCTGCACGCTGATGTTCTTCGAGGAGCGATGAACCGAGAGACGCGCGCGTCCGTCGGCCATCTTGCGAAGCTTGTTCCGGACGCGCAGGCGGCGCTTGAGGAACAGTTCCCGTTTGCTGTTTGCCATCTGTCTGGTCCTTACTTCTTCTTGCCTTCCTTGCGGAAGATGTACTCGTCCTTGTACTTGATGCCCTTGCCCTTGTAGGGCTCCGGCCGGCGCCATTCGCGGATATTGGCCGCGACCTGACCGACGAGCTGGGCGTCAGTACCTTCAACGACGATCTCGGTCTGCTTCGGGGTCGTGACAGTGACACCCTGCGGGACCTCGAAATTCACTTCGTGGCTGTAGCCGAGCGACAGTTTCAGGGTGTTGCCCTGCATGTTCGCGCGGTAGCCGACGCCGTTGATCTCAAGTTCCTTCTTGAAGCCTTCGGTCACACCCTGAACGAGGTTCGCCACCATGGAGCGCGACATGCCCCATTGCTGGCGGGCCCGCTTGGAGGTGCCGCGCGGCTTCACCGAGATTTCGTTGCCTTCAAGCGTGATCGTGACATCGTCAGTCGCGTGGAAGGACAGGGTGCCTTTCGGACCCTTCATTTCCACGACCTGACCCGAGATCGTCGCGGTGACGTTTGACGGGACTTCTACGGGTTTCTTGCCGATACGGGACATGGGAAACCCTCCTTAGAATACGGTGCAGAGCACTTCGCCACCAACATTGGCGGTTCGTGCGGCTGCATCCGACATCACGCCTTTCGGCGTGGAGACGATGGAAACACCCAGGCCCTGACGGACCGAGGGAATGTCCTTGGAACCGGAATAAACCCGGCGGCCCGGCTTCGAGACGCGCTTGATCTCACGGATCACCGGCGTGCCTTCGAAGTATTTCAGGCTGATTTCAAGCTCCGGATGACCGTCGGCTGAAGTCGTGGCCTCGTAACCCCGGATATAGCCCTCGTCCTTGAGGACGTCGAGCACCCAGGCGCGAAGCTTGGAAGCCGGCGTGCGGACGGTGGACTTGCCACGCATCTGCGAGTTCCGGATGCGGGTCAGCATATCGCCGAGAGGATCGTTCATCGACATTTCTCGACCTCCTTACCAGCTCGACTTTACCATGCCGGGGATCTGGCCCATGGAGGCGAGATCACGCAGCATGATGCGGCTGAGCTTGAGTTTACGGTAATAGGCGTGGGGACGGCCCGTCAGCTGGCAGCGGTTGTGGATCCGCGTTGCCGAAGAGTTGCGGGGCATCTTCGCCAGTTTCATCGTCGCCTTGAAACGCTCTTCCATCGGCTTCGACTGGTCTTCGATGATCGCTTTCAGTGCGGCGCGCTTGGCAGCATGCTGCTTCACAAGCTTGGCGCGCTTCACTTCGCGGTTCACCATGGATTTCTTTGCCATATCGTCGTTCCTCCGCGATCAGCTGTTGAAGGGCATGTTGAATTGCTTCAACAGCGCCTTCGCTTCCGCGTCAGTCTTCGCGGTGGTGCAGATGATGATGTCCATGCCGAGAACTTCGTCGACCTTGTCGAAGTCGATCTCGGGGAACACGATGTGTTCCTTCAGGCCCATCGCGTAGTTGCCACGACCGTCAAAGGACGTGCCCTTGACACCGCGGAAGTCGCGGACGCGCGGCAGCGCGATCGTGATCAGGCGGTCGAGGAATTCGTACATCCGGTCGCCGCGCAGCGTGACCTTGGTGCCAAGCGGCATCTCTTCACGAACGCGGAAGCCGGCGATCGACTTCTTGGCCTTGTTGATCACGGCCTTCTGACCGGCGATGAGCGACAGCTCCTCGGCGGCCTGCTTGACCTTCTTGGTGTCCTTCACGGCCTCGCCGACACCCATGTTCAGGACGATCTTGTCCAGACGCGGGATCTGCATGTCGTTCTTGTAACCGAACTGCTCTTTCAGAGCGGCGCGGAACGTCGCCTGATAGGCGGCCTTGAGGCGCGGGGTATAGGTTGCTGTGTCGAGCATCAGATCACGTCCCCCGTGGTCTTGGCGAAGCGGACCTTCTTGTCACCTTCCATGCGGAAGCCGACGCGGGTCGCTTTGCCGTTCTTGTCCATCAGCGCGAGGTTCGACAGGTCAACCGGCATCGCTTTCGGCTGACGGCCGCCCTGGCTGTTCTGGGACTGCTTGGTGTGGCGGATGGCAACGTTGATGCCTTCGACCACGGCCTTGTTGGCGCTGGGGTTGACCGAGGTGATCTCGCCCTCTTTGCCCTTGTCCTTGCCGGCAAGGACGACGACCTTGTCGCCTTTTTTCAGTTTCGCAGCCATCAGAGCACCTCCGGAGCCAGCGAGATGATCTTCATGAAGTTCTTGGCGCGCAGCTCGCGTACGACCGGCCCGAAGATACGGGTGCCGACCGGTTCACCCTGGTTGTTCAGGATGACGGCGGCGTTGCGGTCAAAGCGGATTGCGGTGCCGTCTTCACGGCGGACTTCTTTGGCGGTGCGCACGACGACGGCCTTGCGGACGTCACCTTTCTTCACGCGGCCGCGCGGGATGGCTTCCTTCACCGACACCACGATGATGTCGCCCACAGAGGCGTAACGGCGATGGGAACCACCCAGGACCTTGATGCACTGAACCCGGCGCGCGCCGGAGTTGTCAGCAACATCCAGATTGGTCTGCATCTGGATCATTTGGTTTCTCCCGACCTTTGGGGCTTATTCCCCAGGGTTTCGATTGAGCTTTAGGGCAGTGCTTACGCCGTAGCGTCGCTTACCACCGTCCAGCGTTTCGTCTTCGAGATCGGCGCACATTCTTCAATGCGCACTTTGTCGCCGACCTTGAATTTGTTTTCCGCGTCATGGGCGCGGTATTTCTTCGACTTCCGCACGGTCTTGTGCAGCAGCGGATGCTTGAAGCGACGCTCGACGAGGACGGTGATCGTCTGCTCGTTTTGATCCGAGGTCACGACGCCTTGCAG
>NZ_JBARVQ010000465.1:0-1727 GCF_049646345.1 Albidovulum sp.
GCCTAGGGCTTAGCCGCTACTTCACCTATGTCGTGACAAAACCTGTCAAGCAGGCCACCCCGCTGCCAGGGCTCCTTGCAAGCATGGCAGAAGAATAGCCTGCCGGATGCCGGGGCAAAAAGAAGAATCCTCTGCCGCCGCTGCCGAGTTTGGAAAATACTGCGCCGTGATGCCGCTAATCTGGAGGCAATCGCAATGGTTTGGAAGAAATCCCATGCTGACAGCAGCAACCCTGCCCGCACTTGCCGATCCCGGTCTGGCGCGCAGCTTTTCCTACATTGGTGGCAAATGGTGCGCCGCCGCAACGGGCAGGACGATCCCCGTAACCGATCCTGCGACTGGCAGATCCATCGGCGAGGTGGCCAAACTTTCGGGAGACGAGGCGCTTGGCGCGGTCGATGCGGCTCAGTCGGCATTCCCTCTCTGGGCTGGCCGTCTGCCGCAAGAACGTTCGGCTATCATCAGACGCTGGTTCGAGCTGATCCTTCTCCATAAGGAGGATCTGGCCAGGATCATGGTGGCAGAGCAGGGCAAGCCCTTGTCCGAGGCGCGGGGCGAGATTGAGTATGGCGCGGCCTTTGTGGAGTTTTTCGCCGAGGAGGCAAAACGCCCGAATATCGAAGGCGTGACGAGCCATCTGTCGGATGCCGAGGTCGAGTTGTGGCGTGAACCTGTTGGCGTCGCCGCGCTGATTACGCCGTGGAACTTTCCCTCGGCAATGCTGACGCGCAAGGCAGCGGCCGCGATGGCGGCTGGCTGCACGGTCGTTTGCCACCCCTCGGCTGAGACGCCTTTTTCGGCGCTGGCGCTTGCGGAACTGACAGAGCGTGCTGGCGTTCCGGCAGGTGTATTCAACGTCGTGACTGGCGTTGCGCCGGAAATCGTCGAGCCCTTGACGAAAGATTGCCGGGTCAGGGCCCTGTCCTTTACCGGCTCGACCGAAATCGGGCGGCTTCTCTACCGGCAATGCGCGGATACCGTGAAGCGCCTGGTGATGGAGCTTGGCGGCCACGCCCCGGTTCTGGTCTTCGCTGACGCCGATCTGGGCAAGGCCGTGGCCGAGGTCATGAAGGCGAAATGGGCGACCTCCGGGCAGGATTGCCTTGGCGCCAACCGCATTCTTGTCCAGCGCCCGGTCTACGACGAATTCTGCCGCCGCTTCACTCTGGCGACGCAGCAGTTGTCCATCGGGCCGGGCATGGAGGATTGCGATATCGGTCCGCTTATGAACGAAAGGGCTGTCGCCAAGCAGGAAGAGCAGGTCGCGGACGCGCTCGCCAAAGGCGCGACGCTTGCCTGCGGTGGTAAGCGCCATCCGCTCGGCCCGCTCTTCTACGAACCAACCGTTTTGACGGGCGTTCCCGCAGATGCCGCGATCCTGCACGAGGAAACTTTCGGCCCCGTCGCGGCCATCGCCGCCTTCGATACCGAGGAGGAGGCACTTGCCCGCGCCAATGACACCGAATACGGGCTCGTTGCCTATATCCATACTCAGGATCCGCGCCGCATCTACCGGCTGTCCCGTGCGCTTCAGTTTGGCATGGTCGCGGTCAACCGGACCAAGGTTACCGGCGCGCCGATCCCCTTCGGGGGCATGAAGCAATCCGGCCTTGGCCGCGAGGGATCGCGTCTGGGCATGGAGGAATTCACCGAAATCAAGTACGTCTGCCGTGACTGGGCATGAGAAGGGAAAGACCGATGCTGAGAAATGACCAACTGGACCAGTG
>NZ_JBARVQ010000466.1:0-3126 GCF_049646345.1 Albidovulum sp.
ACCCGCTGCGCAATTTAGAGGCTGCGCAGGCGGCCATAACCTACCAGCAGCCCTTCTTCCCGACGTGCTATGGCGCGGAATTTATCGCCAAAAAGGTGCGGGCTTGGATCGGAGCGGTAGGCGCCAAGACGTAAGCGCGACGGCCTCACCCTATGCGGCGAGGCTTGACGGCTGATTGAATCGCCATGGCATCAGGTCTTCGATACCGCTTTGCGGGTGGCCATCGAGGATGGCGCGGAGGGTGGTGGCGAGATAGTCGACCGGGTTCACGTCGGACATCTTGCAGGTGGCGACGAGCGAGGCGAGCATGGCCCAGTTTTCCGCACCGATTTCGTTCCCGGCGAACAGCGCATTTTTTCTCGTCAGGGCGATCGGTCGGATCTGGTTCTCGACCGGGTTGGTGTCGAGCTCAAGCGTGCCGTCCACGAGGAAGCGGATCAGGCCGGGCCAGTGCGCCAAGGTGTAGCGAATGTCTTCGGCGAGCTGGGATTTCTGCGGTATGCGCGAGAGCTGGGCTTCAAGCCAGGGTTTCAGCGCCGCGATGATCGGGACCGCATGTTCACGCCGGGCGGCGAGGCGCGCAGCCTCCTCCTTGCCGCGGACGGATTTCTCGATCTGATAAAGCAGCGCGATCTGGCGCAGCATTTCCTCGGCGATGGGCGAGCCGTCGCTCTCGAAGCGTTTCACGAAGCGGCGGCGGACATGCGTCCAGCAATAGACCAGTTGCCACGGGCCATTGTTGCGCGCGATTTCGGTCATCGCGTTGTAGGACTGGTAGGCATCGCACTGCAGGAACCGACCACGGTATCCGGCGAGGAAGTTCAGTGGATGCGCCTTGCCCCGGCCGGGGGCGTAGTGGAACAGCACGATGGGTGGGCCGGCACCGCCATGGCCGCGATCATCGGACACGACGGCCCAGAAGAAGCCGCTCTTGGTGCGTTTCAGGCCCGGTTCCAACACTGGCGCGCGAGTTTCATCCACGAAGATACGGTCGGCGCCACGCAGATGGGCACGCATGTGGTTGATGACCGGCATCAGGTGGAAACAGGCCCGCCCAACCCAGTTGCCGAGCGTGCCGCGGTCCAGATCGATCCCTTGCCGCTTGAAGATCTCGGCCTGCCGATAAAACGGCAGGTGGTCACCGAACTTCGAGACGATAATCCAGGCGATGAACAGCTCGGTGGGCAGCCCACCAGGCACGACATGTTCAGGCGCATGCGCTTGCGCCACGGCCTGCGCGCAGCGGCGGCAGGCGTATTTGGGGCGCCGCGTGACCAGCACCCGGAACTGCGCGGGGATCACGTCCAGCCGTTCGGAGACATCCTCACCGATCCTGGCCATCTCGCCACAACCGCAGGGGCAGAGCGTGCTGGCAGGCTCGATCACGCGTTCGACGCGCGGCAGATGCGGTGGCAGATGGCCACGGTTGCGCTTGGGCTTGCGCGGCTCCTCGCCGCGCGCCCGCTGCATCGCCGCTTCGGCCTTTTCCTGTGCCGCCTCGAGCACGCCTTGGGCAAATTCAGCATCTTCCAGAGGCAGGTTGAACTGGTCGGGCGACAGCTTCTCGGAGCGCTTGCCGAATTTCTCGCGCTGCGCCGCGTGCAGGATATCCTGCAGCCGCCGATTGGCCTCTTGCGTCTCGGCCAGCGTCGCCTCGACCTCGGCGAGGCGGGCTTTCAGCAGGGCATTTTCGCGCGCAAGATCAGCGGTTTCCATGGCAGGAAGTGAATCACCAGATGTCCTGTCAGGCCAGTAAAAACAGGCCTTTCGGCGTAGTTTCCCGTCATCCGGCCACCAGCGGGCGCCGTGCCCGCTCTGGCCTGACCAACCGCCAATCCACGCCTTCAAAAAGGGCAGCAAACTGCGCGCCGGACATGCGCATGACCCCATCGCGCACCTGTGGCCAGACGAACTTGCCGCCCTCCAGCCGCTTGTGAACCAGCACCATGCCGGTCTGATCCCAGAGCAGCAGCTTGATCCGATCCGCCCGTTTCGCGCGGAACACGAAGGCTGCCCCACAGAACGGATCCATCCCGAACATCTCCTGCACCGCGAGCGCCAGCCCATCGATGCCCTTGCGGAAGTCCACCGGCCGCGTCGCCACAAAGACCTTCACCGAACCGCCATGACCGAACATCACGATGCCGCAGCCCGTGCCGCGCGGATCGCCCGCGTCAGTTGACCTTCATCAGCACCAGAACCCGCCCGGATCACGACATCGCCAACGACGATCTCGAGATCGGACCCAGCAACCGCCACTGGTGCCTCGGTCGCGCTGTCATCGACCACCAGTTCCGCGAAGATCGGCAGGGCCGCCAAGCGCTCGGGCAACATCAGATTGCCTTTGCGTATCTGCTTGCGCCAATCGTAAATCTGCCAGCGGGTTGTGCCATGCTTGCGCGCCACATCGGCGACCGTCACCCCCGGCATCATGCTCTCCGCCGCGATCCGCGCCCGCTCTGCCTTCGTTCGCCGCCGCCGACCACTCGGGCCCTCGATCACTTCAAGCCGGGAAACCCCAACGCCCATCGAGCCGTCCAAATGGACGCCCATTTTGCCGTCTACTTCCAAAATCCAAAACCTCCCTCACGCCCATGCGCACAGAATGGCCGGATCAAGTCAGAAATGGCAGGAGGGGATCGCCGTGGCGCTTACGAAACAACGCAAATTTGGCGACAATATCACCCCACCCGTGCAGGCGGAGCACCCCAATCCGGACGCCGCCAGTCGATCCCCTCCCACAGCATCGCAAGCTGCGCTGAGGTCAGCCGCACCGACCCATCCTGAGCGCTTGGCCACACAAAGCGGCCCCGCTCAAGCACTTTGTAGTAGAGGCAAAACCCCTGACCATCCCAGAATAGAAGCTTGATCCGATCACCACGACGACCCCGAAACGCAAACACCGCACCACTGGCCGGCTTTTGCCGCAAAACATCCTGAGTCAGCGCCGCCAATCCCGCGATCCCCTTGCGCATATCCGTCACCCCGCAGGCCAGATACACACGCACACCGGTGCCGGGGCCAATCATGCAGTCTCTACCGCGCGGACCAGCACCGATAACGCTGCCGGATCGATCGTGCTTTCAAAATGCAAGCTGCGCCCACCATGCAGACGCAACTCAACCG
>NZ_JBARVQ010000467.1:0-9771 GCF_049646345.1 Albidovulum sp.
AACATAGAGAGTTCCCATGACCAAAATGACCACCGAAGAAGCCTTTGTCAAAGTGCTTCAAATGCACGGAATTCAACATGCTTTTGGTATTATCGGCTCGGCGATGATGCCGATTTCCGACCTGTTCCCGGCTGCCGGGATCAAGTTCTGGGACTGCGCACATGAAACCTCGGGCGGGATGATCGCTGACGGCTACACCCGGTCCACCGGCAAGATGTCGATGATGATCGCGCAGAACGGGCCGGGCATCACCAACTTCGTGACACCCGTGAAGACCGCCTACTGGAACCACACGCCGCTGCTGCTGGTCACGCCGCAGGCGGCCAACCGCACCATCGGGCAGGGGGGCTTTCAGGAAATCGAGCAGATGAAACTCTTCGAGGACATGGTCTGCTATCAGGAAGAGGTCCGCGACCCGAGCCGGATGGCCGAGGTTCTGAACCGGGTGATCGAAAAGGCGTGGCGCGGCTCTGCGCCCGCGCAGATGAACATCCCGCGCGATTTCTGGACCCAGGTGATTGATATCGAACTGCCGCAGATCATCCGGCTGGAACGTCCGGCAGGTGGCGCAGACGCGATCTCGGCCGCGGCCAAGCTGCTGTCCGAGGCCGAATTCCCGGTCATCCTGAATGGTGCGGGCGTTGTCCTGTCGGGCGCCATCGACGCCTCGGCGCGGCTGGCCGAGGCGCTCGACGCGCCGGTCTGCTGCAACTACCAGCACAATGACGCCTTCCCGGGCAACCATCCGCTGTCGGTCGGCCCCCTCGGCTACAACGGCTCGAAAGCGGCGATGGAGCTGATCGCCAAGGCGGATGTTGTTCTTGCCCTCGGAAATCGCCTGAACCCGTTCTCGACCCTGCCGGGCTATGGCATCAACTACTGGCCGACCAAGGCCAAGGTCATCCAGGTCGACATCAATTCCGATCGGATCGGTCTGACCAAGAAGGTCGATGTGGCGATCCAGGGCGATGCGCGGAAAGTGGCAGAGCAGTTGCTGGCTCAACTTGCCGAAGGTGCGGGCGAAAAGGGCCGCACGGAACGCAAGGACCTGATCTCGACCACCAAGTCGCGTTGGGCGCAGGAACTTTCCTCGATGGACCATGAGGAAGATACCGATGAGGGCATCACCTGGAACGAACGCGCCCGCGCCCGCCAGCCAGAGCGGATGAGCCCGCGTCAGGCCTGGCGTGCAATCATGGCCGCGATGCCGGAAGACGCGATCATCTCCTCGGACATCGGCAACAACTGCGCCATCGGCAATGCCTATCCGTCCTTCAACAAGGGTCGCAAATACCTTGCCCCCGGCCTCTTCGGCCCCTGCGGCTATGGCCTGCCCGCGATCCTTGGCGCCAAGATCGGCTGCCCGGACACGCCGGTGATCGGCTTTGCCGGGGACGGCGCTTTCGGCATCTCGATGAACGAGATGACGGCCTGTGGCCGGGGCGACTGGCCCGCGATCACCATGGTCGTCTTCCGCAACTACCAGTGGGGCGCGGAAAAGCGCAACACGACGCTGTGGTTCGATGACAACTTTGTCGGCACCGAACTGAACCTCGACGTCAACTACGCCAAGATCGCAGATGGCTGCGGCCTGAAGGGCGTTCAGGTCACGACGATGGAACAGCTGACCGAGGTTCTGCACACCGCCGTGAAAGAGCAGATGAAGGACGGGATCACCACTTTCATCGAGGTCGTTCTCAATCAGGAACTGGGTGAACCGTTCCGGCGCGACGCGATGAAAAAGCCCGTTCAGGTCGCCGGGATCAACAAGGACGACATGCGCGCCCAGCAGGTCGGCTGACCTCTGGTCCGGTGTTGCGAAAAGGGGGCGGGATCACCCGCCCCCGACCCGACAGGCCCACAACCCGCCGACAGAAGCAGCAAAGGAGATCCGACCATGGCCAAACATGTCATTGATTTCGCCGGTGAGCCGGATGAGGTGAGCGAACGCCGTCTTGCCGAACTTCCGGGCCGGGTTGTCGCTGGCGATCCCCATCACGTGACGCGCATGCGGCATACCAGCCCGGATGGCTCCTGTCTGGCCGGGACATGGACCAGCACGCGCGGCAAGTGGCACGCCTTTACCGAGCGCGACGAGTTCTGTTTCATCGTCTCGGGCCATGTGCAACTGATCGCCGAGGATGGGTATGTGCAGGATTTCCGGACCGGTGACTCCTTCCTGATCCCGAACGGGTTCCGGGGATTCTGGAACGTCGTGGAAACCACGACAAAGCACTTCGTCATCCGGGACTACGCCGCAGGCTGATCCTGTCGCCCGCCATGCGGGCATGATCCGGATCAAGGCGCCGCCGACCTGTCTGCCGCAGAATGCTGCCGCAGTATCGGGGGCACGTGAATGAATGCCGGTATCAAGCCTGTCAGCGCAGCCGGATTGTCGGCAATCGAAGTGGTCGATCGGCAGCAGAGGTTCGGGCCGAACGAAATCAAAGTAGAGGCCGGGGCGTCGCGCTACGCGGTCCTGATGCGCCAATTCACCAGCCCTCTGGTCCTGATGCTGGTCGCGGCTGCCGGATTGGCCGCTTGGATCGGCGATATCATCGACACGGTTGCGATCCTGCTCGTCGTGTTGCTGAACGGTATTCTCGGCTTCGTTCAGGAATGGCGGGCGGAGACGGCCATTTTCGCGCTCAGGCGGATGCTCTCGCCGGTTGCGCGCGTTCGGCGTGACGGGATGGAACAGATTGTCCCCGCCCGCGATCTTGTGCCGGGCGATGCCGTGCTTCTGGAAGCGGGTGACAGGGTTCCGGCAGATATCCGACTTGTCTACGCGATGGCCTTACGGGTCGACGAAAGCGTGTTGACCGGGGAATCGGCGCCGCTCGACAAATCGCTTGCCGAGGGTGAAAACCGTCTCTTAATGGGCACGTCGGTGGCCGCAGGCCGGGCAGAGGGCGTGATCACGGTGACCGGCGCGGAAACCGAGTTCGGCAAGATCGCCGGTCTGACGGCGACAGCGGGCGGCAAGATCACAAATCTTCAGCGCCACCTTGGCGTGCTGGCGCGCCAGATGGGGATTGCGGCCCTGTTCCTGTCGGCGCTGGTCGCGGGTCTTGGCATCTTTGTCGGTCGTCCGGTGATCGAAATGGTGATGACCGGCCTCTCGCTTGCCGTGGCCATCGTGCCGGAAGGTCTGCCCGCTGTCGTGACGGTGACGTTGGCGCTCGGCGCCTCGGCCATGGTCCGGCAGAAAGCGCTGGTGCGGCGTCTGCAGGCGGTGGAAACTCTGGGCGCGGCCTCGGTCATCTGTACCGACAAGACCGGGACCCTGACCGAAAACAAGATGACCGCAACTGTCGTCCGGACGCCCGACCGCCGTTACACGGTCACCGGCACTGGCTATGATCCGGCGGGGCATGTCGAGACTGAGGGCCAGAGGATCAGGGCAGCAGACGATGCCGCTCTGTCCGCGCTGCTGAATGCTGCGATCACCTGCAACAATGCGCGCCTCAATCGGGTCGGATCGGGGTGGGAGATGATCGGAGAGGCGACCGAAGGGGCGCTGGTGACGCTTGCCTACAAGGGATGGGTGCCGGAACCTGACCGCCACCGGGTCGTGCTGGAACTGCCCTTCGATTCGGATCGCAGGCGGATGAGCGTCATCCTGCGGGACGGGTCCGGTCATCGCCTTTATGCCAAGGGCGCGCCCGAGGCGATCCTGAGTGTTTCGGCGATGATACGCCGGGGCGGGCACGATCAGCCGATGGGGTCGGAGGACAAGGCCGCCCTTCACGATCTTTATGAACAGATGGCGGCAGAGGGATTGCGGGTCATCGCCCTTGCCACCCGCGATCTTGCCGACATTCCTGATACGCCGGAAGAGAACCTGGTCTTTCTCGGCTTCGTCGGGATGATCGATCCGCCGCGCCCCGAGGTGAAAGCCGCGATTGCGGGTGCGCGGGCCGCGGGCATTCGGGTGATCATGATCACCGGCGACGCGCCGCAAACCGCCGCGGCCATCGCCCGGGATCTTGGCCTTGCACCCGAACTGGTTCTGACCGGCGATGCGGTCGCCGCGATGACGGATGACGATCTTGCCGCGGCCCTTGAGCGCGAGGTTCTTTTCGCCCGAACCGCGCCCGGCCAGAAGCTCAGGATCGTCGAGCGCCTGCAAGCCGGGGGCAAGGTCGTCGCCATGACCGGTGATGGGGTCAACGATGCCCCCGCCCTGAAGCGCGCCGATATCGGCGTTGCCATGGGCCAGCGCGGCACGGATGTCGCCAAGGATGCGGCTGATCTCGTCCTGCTTGACGACAACTTCGCCACCATCGTCGGCGCAATCCGTGAAGGCCGCCGTCAATTCGACAATGTCCGCAAATTCGTGCGTTACCTCCTGTCCTCCAATGCCGGTGAGGTGATCGCGATCCTCGCCAATATCCTGATCGGTGGCCCGCTCGTGTTTCTGGCAACGCAGATTCTGTGGATGAACCTCGTGACCGACGGGATCACGGCCGTGGCACTGGGCGTCGAAAAATCGGAGGCTGCGCAGATGCGCCGCCCCCCGCGCCGCCGGGATGAGCCGATCGTGGGCAAGGCCGGCCTGCTGACCATCCTCGCTTTCGGCCTTTATACCGGCGGCGCCAGCCTCTGGGTCTTTCAGCATTTCATGCATCAGGGTGTCGATATTGCCCGGACGGCGGCCTTCACCGCGATGGTCGTATTCGAAAAAACCAGCGTCTTTGCCTTCCGGTCGCTTCGCTCACCCTGTTTCCGCATCGGGTGGTTCTCCAACCCGGCGCTCATTCTGGCCTTTCTGGCCATGCTCGGCCTGCAGGTGCTTGCTGTCTATTGGCCGCCTTTGCAGGCCTTGCTGCATACGACCCCGTTGGGGTGGGATCACTGGGCCCTGATCGCGCTTATTGCCGCACCGATCCTGCTGGGGCCGGAACTGATCAAGGTATTGCTGCCGGAAGGACCGGCCCAACCTTTGGAGGAAAATCATGCGCGGCCCTGAAATGGGGTCGTGCCGTCTTGCAATCGACACTTAACATTCATAATTATGAATGTGTACGAAACATATGAGGTGCAACATGACCCTTGATCGCTCTGTTCTTGCCTTTGCCGGTATCATGGTACTGCTTTCAGTGGCGTTGACCGTCTGGGTCTCGCCCTGGTTCGTCTGGTTCACCGTCTTCATCGGTCTGAACCTGCTGCAATCGGCCTTTACCGGGTTCTGTCCGGCGGCTTCCCTTTTTCGCAAGCTCGGTATCAAACCCGGCTGCGCCTTCTGAAAGGCCCCTCCGATGCGCGCGCTTCTTCTCGCCTCTTTCATTGCGGCAGCCGGACCGGCCCTGTCCGAAACCGTAGCGCTGTCGCGGGTCACCCTGCCGGAATGGAAGGCAGTCTATGGCCGGATCGAAACGAAAGAGACGATCCCCGCCCGCGCGCGCCTCGGCGGCACCATCCGTGCGCTTTCGGTCAGCGAGGGCGACACGGTGACCGAAGGTCAGGAAATCGCGCTTGTCCATGACGACAAAATCGAGTTCCAGATCGCCGCCTATGACGCCCAGATCGCGGCGCTGAAGGCGCAGCTTGCGACGGCGGAAACCGAGTTGAAGCGCGGTGAGGCGCTGGTCGAGCGCGGCGTCGCGACCGTGCAACGGCTTGATCAGTTGCGCACGACCGTCGATGTCGTGCGCGGCCAGATCACGTCGACCGAGGCGCAGCGTGATATCTCCGTGCAGCAACAGACCGAAGGGCGTGTATTGGCCCCCGCAGCAGGCCGCGTGCTGACCGTGCCGGTCACGCCCGGTGCGGTGATCCTGCCGGGCGAACCGGTGGCGACCATCGGCGGCGGCGGATTTTTCCTGCGCCTGTCGGTGCCCGAACGCCATGCAACCGCTTTGACCGAGGGTGATGCGATCCGCATCACCACCGGCAGCGAAGAAGGCGAGGGCCGCATCGCCAAGCTCTACCCCCAGATCGACAACGGACGGGTGACGGCGGATGTTGAGGTCGAAGACTTGGATACCGCCTATGTCAACGCGCGCCTGCTGGTCCGTCTTCCGGTCGGTGAGCGTCAGGCGCTGATGATCCCGGCGGATGCGGTTTCGACGCGGTCGGGCATCGACTTTGTCACTGTTAGCGAGGCCGGGCATGAGGCCGAGCGCGCCGTGGTACTAGGCGCGGCGGTGACGCTGGGCGGCACAGAGATGGTCGAGGTCCTGACCGGCCTTGCCGTCAATGATACGGTCGTGACGCCATGAGCGACGCGCCCAAACTCGGCATCGCGGGCGGCCTTACGCGCGCCTTCATCGGCTCGCCGCTGACGCCCCTCTTCCTGCTCGCCGCCTTCGTCTTCGGCCTTGTCGCGCTGATCTCGCTTCCGCGCGAGGAAGAACCGCAGATATCGGTGCCCATGGTTGACATCATGGTCCGCGCCGATGGGCTGAAGGCCGCCGACGCCGTCAAGCTGATCACCGAACCCTTGGAGACCATCGTCAAAGGCATCGACGGGGTCGAACATGTCTATTCGCAAAGCCGTGACGATCAGGTGATGGTAACGGCGCGGTTTCTTGTCGGCACCTCGTCCGATGCTGCCGTCCTGCGGGTTCATGACAAGGTGCGGGCGAATATGGACCGCATCCCGGTCGGCGTGCCGGAACCCCAGATCATTGGGCGCGGCATTGACGATGTGGCGATCCTGTCGTTGACCCTGTCGCCAAGGGAAGGTGCCGCCGACCGGATCAACGCCAATGACCTGACCCGCATCGCCCGGGAACTGAGAACCGAGATCGCCAAGATCCCGGATGTCGGCCTGACCTATATTGTCGGCGAGACATCCGAACGCATCCGCATCGCGCCCGATCCGGCGCGGCTGGCGCTTTACGGCGTCACGCTGCAGCAGCTTGCTGGAAAGGTGCAGGGCGCCAACCGGGCCATGCCCGTGGGCAATGTCCGCGATCAGGGCCAACAGATCGAGGTGATTGCAGGTGAAACCCTGTCCTCGCCGCAGGAGATTGGCAACCTCCTGATGACCACCCGTGACGGGCGGCCCGTCTATGTCCGCGATGTCGCCGATGTGAGCTTTGCCACGGGGGCCGAGGAACAACGCGTCGCGACGGTCACCAAAGAGGCGGATGGGCTTGTCCGCCGCCCGTCCGTCACCCTCGCCGTGGCGAAGCGTGCGGGATCGAACGCTGTCACCGTCGCCGAGGCGATCCTGCACAAGGCGCACGCGCTGGAGGGTCTGCTCATCCCGCATGACATCGCGGTCGAGGTTACCCGCGATTACGGCGAAAGCGCCAATGAGAAGGCGAATGAGCTGCTCTATCACCTCGCTTTGGCAACGGTGTCGATCATTGCCCTTGTCTGGCTGGCCATCGGGCGGCGCGAGGCGGTCGTGGTCGCGGTGGTGATCCCGGTCACGATCCTGCTGACCCTCTTCGCCTCCTGGCTCATGGGCTACACGCTGAACCGCGTGTCGCTTTTCGCGCTGATCTTTTCCATCGGTATCCTTGTCGATGACGCCATCGTGGTGATCGAGAACATTGCCCGTCACTGGGGCATGCATGACGGGCGCGACCGGCGGCAGGCGGCCATCGACGCAGTGGCCGAGGTCGGCAACCCGACCATTGTCGCCACGCTGACCGTGGTCGCCGCGTTGCTGCCGATGCTCTTCGTGTCGGGCCTGATGGGGCCTTACATGTCCCCGATCCCCGCCAATGCCTCCGCCGCGATGATCTTTTCCTTCTTCGTTGCGGTCATGGTCACGCCCTGGCTGATGCTGAAGGTGGCGGGCAAGGCCCCCACCCATGGGCATGAGGACGGGCAGGGCGGCACGCTCGGTCGCGCCTACGCCGCCGTCGCCCGGCCGATCCTGGCCACCAAGGCGCGCAGTTGGGGCTTCATCGGCGCGGTGCTTGTACTCACCTTCGGTTCGCTCGCGCTTTTCTATACCAAGGACGTGACGGTCAAGCTTCTGCCCTTCGACAACAAGTCGGAATTGCAGGTGACAATCGACCTGCCAGAAGGGTCTTCGGTCGAGGCAACCGATGCTGTGGCGCAGGCCGTGGCCCGCGTTGTGCTGGACCTGCCTGAGGTGCGGTCGGTCCAGACCCATGCGGGCACGGCGGCCCCTTTCAACTTCAACGGCCTCGTGCGGCATTCCTATCTGCGCTCCATGCCGGAAATGGGCGAGGTTGCCATCAATCTTGTGCCCAAGGGCGAACGCGACCGCACGAGTCATGACATCGCGCTGGAGATCCGCGAGCGGATCATGGCGCTGCCGGTGCCCGCGGGCACCTCGCTGAAGACCGTCGAACCGCCCCCCGGCCCGCCGGTGCTGGCCACGTTGCTGGCCGAGATCTATGGGCCGGACCCGGAGACGCGGCGGCAGGTCGCGGCAAAGGTCGAAGACGCGTTCCGCTCGGTCCCCTTCATCGTCGATATCGACAATTCCTATGGCGAACCCGCCCGACGGCTGCGCACGACGATTTCAACCGACAATGCCGAGTTCTTTCAGGTTCAGGAGGCGGATGTCTTTGACACGATCGCCATCCTCAACGGCGGCACGACGGTCGGCTATTCCCATCGCGGCGAGGGCCGTCAGCCGATCCCGATCCGAGTGGAGAGGCCGAAAGGCGAACGCACGCTTGATGAGGCGTTCCTGACCACGCCGATCCCGGCCAATGTCCTGCCCGGCGCGCGGGGTGTGGTGGAACTGGGCGATGTGGTCGAGGTCACCGAGGAAACCGCATCGCACCCGATCTTCCGCCACAACGGCCTCGCGGCTGAAATGGTGACGGCCGAGCTTGCGGGAACCTTCGAAGCGCCGCTTTACGGCATGCTTGCCGTGCAGGACGCGCTTGATGCGCAGGACTGGACGGGGCTGCCCAAACCCTCGATCTCGCTCAATGGCCAGCCGGAGGATGAAACGACGCCCACGCTTCTCTGGGACGGCGAATGGGAGGTGACCTGGGTCACCTTCCGCGACATGGGCGCGGCCTTTGGTGTAGCGCTCCTTGGCATCTACATCCTCGTCGTGGCGCAGTTCCATTCGTTCAAGGTGCCGCTGGTGATCCTGACACCGATCCCGCTGACCTTCATCGGCATCCTTGGCGGCCACTGGGCCTTCGGCGCGCCCTTCTCGGCGACATCCATGATCGGCTTCATCGCGCTTGCGGGGATCATCGTGCGGAATTCGATCCTGCTGGTCGACTTCATCCGCCACGCACCGAACCGCGACCGCCCCCTGACCGAGATCCTGATCGAAGCCGGTGCGATCCGCTTCAAACCGATCCTGCTGACCGCGCTCGCGGCGATGATCGGCGCGGCGGTGATCCTGACCGACCCGATCTTTCAGGGGCTCGCCATCTCGCTCCTCTTCGGGCTTGCCTCATCGACGCTGCTGACCGTTCTGGTGATTCCGGCCGTTTACCGCGTTCTGCGCACGTGATGGCCGATGCGCGATTGATTCCTCTCCGAGTCCAGTTAGCTCGGTCTGCACCGCATTGAAGATGCAGCGTGTGCAATGAACTAAACTGTCGCGAGAAATCCCATGAAAGACCGCGACCCCGCCACTTTTCCGTCACGGAGCAAGAGCATCCCTAGTCATACGGGGCGCATGCTAAAAAGGCAGGACAGGAAGATGAAATTCGCAACCTCCATTCTGGGCCGCTTGTTCTCCAGCCGCTCCAACAAGCCGGATGCATTCGATAACCGTCTGGTGAATCTCGGCAGCGAAATCAACCGGACCCGTCGCCCTGTAAGCAACGCACGGCCGCCGCTCTTTGTCCGTCAGGCACGCCAGAC
>NZ_JBARVQ010000468.1:0-6440 GCF_049646345.1 Albidovulum sp.
ATGCCTTGCCCTCATCAAGCGGCCCGCCAATATAGCGCGACCGGTCGGAGGCGACGAAGTCGCGCCAGGCGGGCCAGTCGGCCATGACCGGCGCACGCAAGGTCAGGCGGTCGGTGGTCAGGACGGGCGTGTCGGCCAGATGCGGGGTCATGCGAGCCCCCTGAGGTCATGCCGGATCACCACATCGCCCGGATCGGTGCCGGGCAGCGTCGGATCGATCACACCGCCGAGCCGGAGGCCGAGCGCGATGGAGCGGGTATTCGCGGGATCGATGATATTGACCAGCCGGTCCCAGCCGAAGGTCTGGCGCGCCCAGAGCATGACAGCGCGCGCGGCTTCGGCAGCATAGCCCTTGCCCTCGGCTGCGGGCACGGTGAACCAGCCAAGTTCGGGTTCGGGGTAGCCCATGAATTCATATATGCCGACCTCACCCACATAAGCGCCGGTTTCGCGGTCATCGAGGCCGAAGGGGCCGTAACCCTTCAGGGGCCAGAGCGCCACATCGGCGGCCCAGTTCTTCCACGCCTCTTCCCGGCCCATCATGCCCCGTTCGTAGATCGAGCGGGGGGAGGCGAAGAACGCTGCCCAATGCTCGAAATCTGCAAGGCGCGGGGCGCGGAGGATGAGGCGTTCCGTGTGGAGCGTGGGAGGCGTCATGCGAGCCCCCCGAGATCGCGGCGCATCCTTGCGCTGTCGCCCCAGGTCGAAAGCCAGATGACACTGTTCACGGCGATGTCGATGGACTTGGCCAGGAGGCGTGTCAGTGCACTCTCATCGCCGCGATTTTCGAGGGCGAGTGCCACATGGCCTTCCTCTTCCTCGCGAATGCTGTCGATCAGGTCATGAAGCTCTGCGTCATGGCCACGCAGATAGCTCAACTGGTCGGCAAGATGGCGGTGAACGTTTTTCTCGACGGCTTCGGTACAGACCCAGATCGCCCTTGGGCCGAGTGCCGCACAGAAAAAGCCCAGTAGCCAGCCGCCCATGCTCCAGAGCCACATTGTCCGGCAGGGGCGGGACCCGCGCGCCGGCATTGCCGCCTTGAAAAGACGGCAATGTTCGATTTCATGGCTGCGAAGTGTGTTGAGCGGCGCCACGATGCCACGCCAAAGCCAACGGCTGACAAGGATCTGCGCACCGTAAATCCGGATCGCGCCGTATTCACCGGCGTGATTGACCCGGACGATGCGGGCAATTGCGATATGTGGCGGCGTGACCGTCACTTCTTCTTGCCCAGACCGCCGAGACCCGAAAGCCCCGCAGGCAGTTTCATGCCGCCAAGACCGCCGGGAAGGCCCATGCCGCCCGGCAGCTTGCCGCCGCCGATGCCTTCCTGCATGCCCTTGGCCATGGCTTCCATCTCGGCCGGGCTCATCTTCGCAGGATCAGGCATGCCGCCCTTGCCCATCATCTGCTTGATGGCCTGTTTCATCATTCCGCCCTTGCCCATCTTCTTCATCATGTCCGCCATCTGGCGGTGCATCTTCAGAAGCTGGTTGAGTTCGGAAACCTCAAGCCCGGCACCGGCGGCGATGCGCTTCTTGCGGCTGGCCTGCAGGAGGGCTGGGTTGGCGCGTTCCTTTTTCGTCATCGAGCCGATGAGGGCGATCTGGCGGCGGAGGATCGAGTCGTCGAAACCCGCCGCCTCCATCTGTTTCGCGGCCTTGCCCATGCCCGGCAGCAAGCCCATCATGCCCTGCATGCCGCCCATCTTCAGCATCTGCTCAAGCTGGGACTTGAGGTCGTTCATGTTGAACAGGCCCTTGGCGAAGCGTTTGGCCATGCGCTCGGCCTGTTCGGCCTCAAGCGTTTCCTGTGCCTTTTCGACAAGGGCGACGATGTCGCCCATGCCAAGGATGCGGCCCGCGACACGCTCGGCCTCGAAGGTCTCAAGCGCGTCCATCTTTTCGCCAAGGCCCACGAAGCGGATTGGCTTGCCGGTCACGGCGCGCATGGAAAGGGCGGCACCGCCGCGTCCGTCGCCGTCCATCCGGGTGAGAACCACGCCGGTGATGCCGACCTTGGCGTCAAATTCCTGCGCGACTTCGACCGCGACCTGACCGGTCAGCCCGTCGACGACGAGGAGGGTTTCGCGCGGTTTGGTGACGACGGCGACCTCGGCCACCTCGTCCATCAGGACCTGGTCGATCTGGAGACGCCCGGCGGTGTCGAGCATGTAGACGTCATAGCCGCCCAAGGTTGCCTGCTGCTTGGCGCGCTTGGCGATCTGCACCGCGCTTTCGCCCTTGACGATCGGCAGCGTATCGACGCCGATCTGGGTGCCGAGGATGGCAAGCTGTTCCATCGCGGCCGGGCGGTTGGTGTCGAGCGAGGCCATGAGGACGCGCTTTTTCTCGCGCTCCTTCAGGCGGCGGGCGAGTTTGGCGGTGGTGGTGGTTTTGCCGCCGCCCTGCAGGCCGACCATCAGGATCGGCGCGGGCGGGTTGTCGATTTTCAGCGTGCCCGGGTCTTCGGCGCCGCGCAGCACGTCGATGAGCGCGTCATGGACGATCTTGACGACCTGCTGGCCGGGGGTGATGGATTTCGTCACCGCCGCTCCGGTGGCCTTGCCCTCGACCGCCTTGATGAAATCACGCGCGACGGGCAGCGAGACATCGGCCTCCAGAAGAGCCACGCGGACTTCGCGGAGCGCGGTTTTGACGTCATCCTCAGACAGGGCGCCCTGTTTCGTCAGCCGGTCGAAGACGCCGCCGAGGCGTTCTGACAGGTTCTCGAACATATGGCCCTCCTTGGCCTTTTCGACTTCACTGCCCCCGACATAGCGGCGAAGGCGCCCAAACACAAAACGCACCAGTGGGCGCGACGCGCTGACTGGTGGCGATCCCGGATCGAGCCCGGGACCGGAAGCTTTGCCACTTCCGGGATTGCGGCGGATGTAGGCGAGTGGGCGGCGCGAGTCAAGCAAGGCGTGGTCATCGGGCATTCCGGCGGAGCATAACCGCTGCCGACTTCCGGCATTGCGCCGACCAAGGTCTGACAGTGCGCGGGCCCATGGTCGTCGGGATTGCGGGTCTCTGGTCCGTGCGGATCGCAGGACGCTGGTCGATGGGGATGTGGCGGAGGGCGCAGTAGATTGGGTCCTGTCATGAGACATGGAGGACACCCGATGAAACGACTGCTTCTGATAACGGCGGCAACCTGCGCTGCCTTCGCCCCAGCCGCCCCGGTTTTTGCCGCGATGCCGGATATTGCCGGGATCGTTGCCGACAATGACAACTCGGTTCTCGACCGTCAGGGGCGGGGCAGGGGCCGGGGACGCGGCGGTGATGACGACCGGCGCGGCGGCCACGGTTCAGACCGCCATCGTGGCGGCAGCAATGATGATGCCTCTGGCAGCGGCCGTTCACGTCCGCGGGTTCCGGGCGGCTCGGGCTGCGACGATCCTGGCGATGTCGCTGAACACGCAGGCTGTAGTGGCTGAATCGCGGGCGGGGCGGGTTTCAAGCCGCGCGCCTTTATGGATATCCGTTGAGCCGGGCCGACCTGTCGGCCCGGATTCTCTTTCCGTCGCATTTGCTCGGCTGTCTGGGCAAACCCGTTGTGCTCGACGGCGACCAAGGTCTGATCGACAATCCTCCATGGTCTGAGACCATTGTCGCAAGAGTCATGACAATAGGCGCGACCTTGGTCGATATGCGAAACCTGCGGGGCGGCGTAGCGTGATTTCGTTCACATCAACAGGGAAGCAAACAATGAACAGGACCATCACGCTCGCCGTTGCCGCCGCTCTCGGCCTGACGGCTATTACCCCCGTCTTCGCGGCCACGAACGATTTGGCGGGAATCTACGTCAGCGACCAGCAGACGACCATCGACAAACGCCGCAAGCCGCGCGTGCCGGGCGGGTCGGGCTGCGACGATCCCCGCGACCTCATCGAACATCCCGAGTGCCGGGGCTGATCAGACTGCCATCGCTCACGAAGAAGCCGGGCCAGTTTCGCTGGCCCGGCTTTCCATTTCGCGTGAGTGGCGCGCGTCAGGCGGCGAGCGCCAGTTTTGGATCGATCGTGTCGAGGCCGAGCGCCTCGCCCACGGCGGCATAGGTCAGCTTGCCGGCATGGACGTTGAGGCCGTTCAGCAGGTGCACATCGTCGGCACAGGCCTGTTTCCAGCCCTTGTTCGCCAGCGCGATCATGAAGGGCATCGTCGCATTGCCAAGCGCGATGGTCGAGGTGCGGGCAACCGCGCCCGGCATGTTGGCCACGCAGTAATGCATGATGCCGTCGACCTCATAGATCGGGTCCTGATGGGTCGTGGCGCGCGAGGTCTCGAAACACCCGCCCTGATCGATGGCGACATCGACAAGGGCTGCACCCGGCTTCAGTTCCGACAATTGCGCGCGGCTGATCAGCTTCGGCGCGGCCGCGCCCGGGATCAGCACGGCGCCGATGATCATGTCGGCCTGACGCGCCAGTTCGATCGTGTTCGATGCCGATGCATAGGAGTTCTTGAACGTGCCGCCGAAGACATCGTCCAGATACCGCAGACGCGGGATCGAGCGGTCGAGCACGGTCACATCCGCGCCCATGCCTGCGGCAATCTTGGCCGCATGGGTGCCGACGACGCCGCCACCGATCACCAGCACTTTCGCTGGGCCAACACCCGGTACGCCGCCCATCAGCACGCCGCGGCCGCCATTGGCCTTCTGCAAGGTCCATGCACCGACCTGCGGCGCAAGACGGCCCGCAACCTCGGACATCGGCGCCAGAAGCGGGAGGCCGCCATTGCGATCGGTCACGGTTTCATAAGCGATGGCCGTGCAGCCCGAGGCCAGAAGGTCCTTCGTCTGCTCCGGATCGGGTGCGAGGTGGAGATAGGTAAAGAGCGTCTGGCCCTCGCGCAGCATCTTGCGCTCGCCCGCCTGGGGTTCCTTGACCTTGACGATCATGTCGGCGGTATCGAAGACCTCCTTGGCGGTGCCAAGGATCTTGGCGCCGACAGCGGTATAGTCGGTATCGGCAAAACCGGCACCGGCACCGGCATTGGTCTCGATGACAACGCTGTGGCCGTTGTTGATGGCTTCCTGAGTAGCAGCCGGGGTCATGCCGACGCGGAATTCCTGCGGCTTGATCTCCTTGGGGCATCCGATTTTCATGGGGGTTCCTCCCGAAATAATCCTGCGCAGATCATGGCCTGTCGGGTATGAAATTGCTTTGAGATTCGGCTGGCTTTTCGCAGAGTTTTCAGCGATAAATTCGAAGAAATGAAGGTTTATTCGAAGAAGATTGCACGGATATGGAACTCGACGCGACAGACCGGCGCATACTTGGGGTCTTGCAGAAGCAGGGCCGCATCACCAATGCCGAATTATCCGAACGTGTGAACCTCTCGCCCTCGGCCTGTCACCGCCGCGTGCAGCGGCTGGAGGAGGAAGGCTATATCGACGGGTTCGTGGCGCTTCTGAATGCCCGCAAGATGCGGCGGCCGACCACGGTCTTTGTCGAGATCACGCTGTCGGGTCAGGCCGATGAGGTGCTGGAGGCGTTTGAGAAGGCAGTGACCTTGGTGCCCGATATCCTCGAATGCCACCTGATGGCGGGGTCGGCGGACTACCTTTTGAAGGTGATCGCCGAGGATACCGAGGATTTCGCGCGCATCCACCGCCAATACCTTGCCCGCTTGCCCGGTGTCGCGCAGATGCATTCAAGTTTCGCGCTCAGGACCGTGCGGCAGACGACTGCGATTCCGGTCTGAAGTCCGATGCCCTGGTGGTGGTTCGATTGGACACCTTGCGATTGCGTGAGGTGGCCGCTGGTGACCTAGTCCCACTCGCCCGGCCCGTGAACAAACAGCAGGGCTTCCTCGCGCGGGTCACCCGTCAGGCAGCGACCGAGCCCTTTGCGGGCGTTGACGACGGCCCCTCTTCCGCCCGGAATCAAGCCGAAGGTGCCGGGCGAGCGCCTGCCCGTCCCGGCGGGCTGGCGCTTTTGCGGCGACTCGCATCGAATGAGGTCAGAGGGGCTTTGCGGCCATAAAGCACCCCGATTACAGGTCGCTGCGCCACCCCACGGGCAGGCACTCGCCCGGCTTGCGTTGCACGTCTGGCAAGGTCCGCAACGCCCCGAAAACGCCTTCTCAGGCTGATTTCACCTTGCGGGCCGACGACCAACAGGCCTGACGGGCGTTTGCACGCCCGCCCCCGCATGTCAGATAACGGGCAGGTCCTGTGGCGCGCGGGCAGACAGCAATTCCGCCCCCCCGGCGCGCACGACGATGTTTTCCTCATGCACCATCATCAGGCCGTCGCCGTAGGACAGCGAGGGTTCCAGCGTCAGCGCCATACCCTCTTCCAGCACAGTCTCATCGAACGCGGCATGCGAGGGTTGTTCGGTCAGTTGCGTCCCCAGCCCGTGGCCCAGCCGCCCGATATCGCCGCCGGAGCTGTCCATCTCGGCGATCACCGCCGACATGGCCCGGAAG
>NZ_JBARVQ010000469.1:0-2749 GCF_049646345.1 Albidovulum sp.
GCACGATTGTCTGATGTCAGGTCGCTCCAATGTCGGCGTAATCAGCTCTGAGGAATTCCGATTTGTCGCCAAACCTCTGTCTGTCGACACCCTAAGGCATGCCTTGAACGAAGATTGACGCGGGTAATCTCCGCTTCGGCCCGCTCTGCCGACCTTCACACTCCGAAAATGCTGCGCGATGGACGAATGGCGGGTTCGGTGACAATGCGGTGCAATATCGGGAGCAGTGGTGAAAGGCAGCTCAGGGCCGGAAGCGCCGCCTCTATTTTTTTATGAACCGTTTGCTGCCAAGCCCAGCAACGCCCAAGGCCCGGCAGGTTTCCCCGTCGGGCCTTGGGGGAGGCCCCGTTCGTTAGAACGGGATCTCGTCGTCGCGGTCGACCAACTCGGGGTGTTCATTCTCGGCCGACTTCGGACGGCTCAGGAAGTCGACCTTCTCGGCAATGATCTCGCAGCCGTAGCGGTCGTTCCCCATGCTGTCGACCCACTTGGTGTAGTGGATGCGGCCGTGGACGAGGACCTTCATGCCCTTTTCGCAATGCTCTGCGACCGTCTTGCCGAGACCGTTGAAGCAGGTGATGCGGTGCCATTCGGTGTCCATGGTCCGGTAGCCATTCTCGTCGCGCAGCACGCGACCTTCCGACAGGCGAGGGCGCGAGGTGGCGAGGCTGAAGTTGGTAATGTTGGTGCCGCCCTGGGTGGTGCGGGTTTCGGGTTTTTGACCGATGTTGCCGGCGAGGATGACGATGTTCTGCATAATAAGCTCCTGTGTTTCCTGTCTTCGGGACCGTCCCTTCGACAAGACCCTGAACAAGCCCGTCGGATGACGCGTGCACGGCGGACAGCATGGACGCCGGAAACCCCCAGAGGACCGGGGTGGAGCGGGCAGGCCTGGCACAGGCCAACACGGCCCGGACTGACGCGGGGTTGCGCGCAGGAGACCGAACGGGATTAGGGGATTGTCAGTCGAAGGGATGGACCAGAGGACAGAGATGCGCGGGGAGCCCATGCCAGACCCGTCATCCTGCCCATCGGAACAGCTTGAACCATCCGAACCCTTCAACGCGCTGGCGGCGTTGAAAGCAGATCACTCAGCCCTGCCACCGTGACGCTTGCCTTCAGAGGGGACGGCGCCATGTCGGCAGGATGGCATTCAAACCGGGTCTCTCAGGACACGAGGCTCCGCATCACTGACTTCGATCTCGCGGCGTTGTCGCTCACAGAGCCTGAAGCAAATGCACGGGGAAGTCGGCAGGGCGATCTCCGTTCACGACGACGGCGGAAAGGCGGAAGCCGAATCGGAAGGGCGCAGAACATCACATTCTAGAGCGGCGCCGTGCCCTCGCTCAGAATGTCGAGGTATCTCTGGTAACCGAACACCCGGTTCCGACGCTTTCCCGTGACTTCGGTCACGATACCCAGCCGCTCCAGATCGGCGAGGGCCGCGTTGACGGTCGGTGCCGACAACCCGATCTTGTCAACCAAATGGTTCGAGGTGACGAACGGGTTTGACTGAAGCCACTCATGGACTCGCAAGGAGGATCCCGCACGATCACTGTCAGCGGTGATCCGGTCCCGGTCAGCCTTGAACAGCTCGACAATCTGCGTCGCGGCCTCGAATGCCTGGTTGGCGGTCTGGGCCACGCCGTCCAAAAAAAACGCCAGCCACTCTTCCCAGGCGCCCGTTTCGCGCACGGATTGCAGGAGTGCGTAATACACCGCCCGATGCGTCTTCAGATATAGGCTGAGGTACAGGAGAGGTGCCTGCAGCGAGCCTTTGGTGCAGAGATAAAGCGTGATTAAGAGACGCCCGATCCGGCCGTTGCCATCCAGAAACGGGTGGATGGTTTCGAACTGGACGTGCAGCAAACCAGCCTTGATCAGGGCCGGCAGGCCGGACGCGTCTTCGTGAATGAACGCCTCGAAGTCTGACAGACAGGGGCCAAGTTCGTTCGGCGGGACCGGCACGAACATGGCGTTGCCGGGTCGCGTGCCACCAATCCAGTTCTGGCTCCGCCGAAACTCGCCGGGGTATTTGTCGCCGCCACGGTTGCCCTCCATCAGCCGCGCATGCATCTCACGGATCAGGCGCAGGGACAGCGGAAGCTCGTGCAGCCGATCCAGACCGTACATCATCGCGTCGACGTAGTTCGAGACCTCCCGGACATCGTCGAAGGCCCGGCCTGCCTCGGCCGCAGCCTCGAACCGCAGCAGGTCGGTCAGCGTCGACTGGGTGCCTTCGATCTGCGAGGACAGCACCGCTTCCTTGCGGACATACATATAGAGAAAGAGATCATGGCGCGGCAGCAGCATGGTGATCCCGTCCAGCCGCCCCAACGCGCGCTCGGCCGCACTCAGTCTTGTTAGTAAGGGAAGGACGTCGATAGACGGGTCGGGCGGCAAAGCGGGTGGCACGAACGCGCGAATGACTTCGCCTCCGACGGGGGTTTCAACATAGCGCCCCAGGCGCGTATCTGTGGTATCATCTATCATAAGTGAGGTTGTCGCACAGGCCCGCTATTTAAGCAACCAGCATAATTCTTTAATAGTGGAGGGCAGTAATTAGGCAGCCCTAAATAGCCGATAGTCCGTTTATGTAAATTATGAGGCATGTCGCCTTTGAAGGGACTGTTGCATTATTTCTACTGGTGCACGGCAGCGCAGCAAGGCGCCAGGGTCACGTAGCATTTCCGAACAGCCCGCGGATGAATTCGATCTCGCCTTTGACGCCTGGTGTCTTGTGATGGAT
>NZ_JBARVQ010000470.1:0-8516 GCF_049646345.1 Albidovulum sp.
CGTCCAGTGCGGCCAGGGGATGAAAAGGCAGACGAGCGCGACGCCGAGCCCGCCAAGCTGGGCCTGCCCCTCGCCGCCGATATTGAACAGGCTGGCATGGAAGGCGACGGTCACCGCAAGGCCGGTGAACATGAAGCTGGTGGCGTAATAGAGCGTGTAGCCCCAGCCATAGGCCGAGCCCAAGGCCCCCGTCACCATCGTCCGCAAAGCCTCCATCGGGCTCTGGCCGATGGCGAGGATGACGAGGGCCGAGATGATGCCCGCCAGAAGCAGGCTGATGAGCGGGACAAGCACGAGATCGGCCCAGCGCGGCAATCTGGTCATCACGCGGCCTCCCCGGTCTTGCCGTTGGTGATCCCGGCCATGAGAAGGCCAAGCTCACGTTCATTGGTTTCATCGGGCAGGCGTTCGCCCATGATCTGACCGTCGAACATCACCGCGATGCGGTCTGACAGGCTCATGATCTCATCCAGTTCGACGCTGACCAGCAGCACCGCCTTGCCCGCGTCGCGTAACTCCACGATGCGCTTGTGGATGAATTCAATCGCACCGATATCGACGCCGCGTGTCGGCTGGCCGACCAGCAAGAGGTCCGGGTTCCGCTCAATCTCGCGTGCAAGGATGATCTTTTGCTGGTTGCCGCCCGAGAAACTTTTGGCCGACAGCGTCGGAATCGGCGGGCGGACATCAAAGCGTTCCATCTTGCCCTTGGTATCCTCAAGGATGGCGTCATTGTCCATCAGCCAGCGGTTCTTCTGATAGGCGGGGTCGTGGTGATAGCCGAAGGCGGTGTTTTCCCAGGCCGAGAAATCCATGATCATGCCCAGATGCTGACGGTCCTCGGGCACATGGGCGATGCCGCGCGCGCGGCGCGACTGGCCGTCGGAATGCTGGCCGGTCAGGTCGATCTCATCGCCGTTCAGCCGGACCCGGCCCGTGCCACGGGCAATGCCACCGAGCACTGCCAGAAGTTCGGACTGGCCGTTCCCGGCGACGCCCGCAATGCCAAGAATTTCGCCCGCGCGGATATTAAGCGAAACACCTTTCAGCCGCTCGACCTTGTCTTCGTCCACGACGCGCAGATTTTCGACCTCCAGCACCATCTTGCCGGGCTGGGCGGGCGTTTTCGCGACATCCAGCAGCACCTTGCGCCCGACCATCAGTTCGGCCAGTTCCTCGGGGCTGGTTTCGGCGGTTTTCACTGTCGCGGTCATCTCACCTCGCCGCATCACGCTGACCGTGTCGGTGATCTCCATGATCTCGCGCAGCTTGTGGGTGATCAGGATGATCGTCTTGCCCTGTTCGCGCAGGTTTTTCAGGATGCGGAACAGGTGGTCGGCCTCAGCCGGTGTCAGAACACCTGTGGGTTCATCGAGGATGAGGATATCGGCGTGGCGGTAAAGCGCCTTGAGGATCTCGACCCGCTGCTGGTGGCCGACGCTGAGTTCTTCGATCACCTCGTCGGGATCGACGTCAAGTTCGTATTCATGCGCCAGTTCGCCCAGCACCTTGCGGGCCTTGGCCAGCGAGGGGCGCAATAGCGGGCCATCCTCGGCGCCAAGGATGACGTTTTCGAGGACGGAAAAATTCTGCACCAGCTTGAAATGCTGGAACACCATGCCAATCCCGGCGCGGATCGCGGCCTGGCTGTCGGGGATGGCGGTGGGGCTGCCGTTAATCAGGATCTGGCCTGAATCGGCCTTGTAAAAGCCGTAGAGGATCGACATCAGCGTGGATTTGCCCGCGCCGTTTTCGCCGATGATGCCGTGGATCGTGCCCTTGGCCACGCGGATCGAGATATCCTTGTTGGCCTGAACCGGACCGAAGGATTTCGATATCCCGCGAAGTTCGATGGCCGGAGCGGCAGTTGCCTGCCGCCCCTCTTCTTTGCCCCCCGCCATCGTGCTGCTCAGTTCACGGGGCAGCTGTCGTCGGTCATGTAGTCATGGACCGCAATTTCGCCCGAGGTGATCTTGGCAGCGGCGTCATCGACGGCGGACTTCATCTCATCCGAAACCAGTGCGGCGTTGTTGTCGTCCAGCGCATAGCCGACACCGCCCGAGGCGAGGTCCATGATCTGAACGCCGCCTTCGACATCCGTACCGGCCTTGAACGCCTCATAGACGGCATTGTCGACGCGCTTCAGCATCGAGGTCAGAACCTGGCCCGGATGCAGGTGGTTCTGGTTGCTGTCAACGCCGATCGAGAGGATGCCCTCATCGGCGGCGGCCTGAAGCACGCCGATGCCGGTGCCGCCCGCAGCGGCATAGATCACGTCGGCACCTTGCGATTTCTGGGCCTTGGCGATCTCGCCGCCCTTCACGGGGTCGTTCCATGCGGCCGGGGTTGAACCGGTCATGTTCTGGATCACGGTCGCGTCGGCATTCGCGGCTTTAACACCCTGCACATAGCCGCAGGCGAATTTGCGGATCAGCGGCACATCCATGCCACCGATGAAGCCGACCGTGCCGGATTTTGACGCCATCGCGGCCATCATGCCCACAAGATAGCTGCCCTCATGTTCGGCGAAGGCGATCTGGCGCACATTCGGAAAATCGAGCCAGTCGACATCGATGATCACGAACTTGGTGTCGGGAAAGTCGGGCGCGACCTGGCCCAGAACATCGCCAAAGGCAAAGCCGGTCATGACGATCGGATTGGCACCCGATTCCGCCAACCGCCTGAGCGCCTGTTCGCGCTGCGCCTCGGACTGCATTTCCAGTTCCTTATAGGTGCCGCCGGTTTCGGCCTTCCACTTCTCGGCGCCGTTATAGGCGGCCTCGTTGAACGACTTGTCGAATTTGCCGCCGAGGTCATAGATGATCGCGGGATCGGCGGCCGCAACGCCGGCCGTAAGCGCGAGCGTCGCGGCCGCGCCGAGGAATGTCTTCATGAGGGTCATGGATCGCTCCCAGTTTGGTTTTACATATCCGCATCCTGAAATCCGGCCATGGGCCGGTTGCGCGCGGATTGCATCCGATTAGGGCGGATGCGCGGGGGGCGGTCAATAGCTATTTGGGGTGACGGCGGGTCGGTTTGACCTTTCGGTCAGAGTTTTTCTTCCGCCGGGGGCAGGGGCCGGGACAGGATAAGCGCATCGACCGGATTTCCCCCGTTCGTCGTGTAGTAGTGCCGCCTGCGTCCGGTTTCGGCGAATCCCGCCCGGGCATAAAGTGTGCGCGCCGCGAGGTTGTCGGCAGCGACTTCGAGAAAGGCCGTTGCGGCACCGCGCGCGCGGGCCTCGCCGAGGAAGGTGGCGACAAGGTTGGTGCCGAGGCCCTGCCCACGGATGTCGGGCAGGACGGCGACGGTCAGAACTTCGGCCTCGTCGGCGATTGCCCGGCCGATAAGAAAGCCGCCCGGTTCGGTGATGAGGAAGACCCCAGGTCCGGCCAGAAGATCGGCGATTTCCGCCGCGCTCCATGGCCGGGGCGTGGTGAAGGCGGCGCCATGGATCGCGGCCAGTTCATCCGGTGAGGTGGTCACGGCAGGATGACCGGCGGTGCCTCACGCGGGGGGGCGGCATCGGCGGGGCGGACATAGAGGGGGGCGGGGCGGTCTGGCGCGTCGCGACAGCGGCGGGCGGCGATCTTGGCGACATGCACGGCATGTTGGTCGGCTGACAGGTCATCAAGCCGTAGGACAGGTGTGCCGAGCCCCGCCAGATCCACCTCGGGCAGAAGCGCGGGATCGCCCGGATCTTCGCCCAGGCGCTGGGCATAGACCATGCCGCGCGGGGCCGGAATCACCGCCCAATGTGGGTTTGTATGGTCTGGGGCAGTCGCCTCAAAGCCCGAAACACCGATAGCCGGTATGCCGAGCGACAGCGCGAGCCCGCGCGCGGCGGCGACCGAAATGCGGATGCCGGTGAAGTTTCCCGGCCCGGTGCCGACGCCGATGGCGTCGAGGTCGGACCACGAGCGGCCGGTGTCGCGCAGCATCTCTTCCAGCATCGGCATCAGCTGCTCCGCCTGCCCGCGCCGCATTTCTTCCACCCGCGCGGAGAGGACCGTGTCACCGCAGAGCAAAGCGGCCGCGCAATGCGCGGCCGATGTGTCGAAGGCAAGGATCAGGGCCTCAGGCGGCAACGGGCCGCACCTCGACCACTTCGGGGATGTAGTGCCGCAGTAGGTTCTCGATGCCCATCTTCAACGTCAGCGTGGAGGACGGGCAACCGGCACAGGCACCCTGCATGTGCAGATAGACGATGCCCCGGTCGAAGCCGTGGAAGGTGATGTCGCCGCCATCCTGCGCCACTGCGGGCCGGACGCGGGTGTCGAGAAGTTCCTTGATCTGCTTGACGATCTCGCCATCCGGGCCGTCATGGGCGGCATGGGCGCTTTCGGCCCGCTCGCCTTCGATTACCGGCTGGCCGGATTGGAAATGCTCCATGATCGCGCCGAG
The DNA here is from genome assembly GCF_049646345.1 of Albidovulum sp. Classification (GTDB taxonomy): domain Bacteria; phylum Pseudomonadota; class Alphaproteobacteria; order Rhodobacterales; family Rhodobacteraceae; genus Albidovulum. The sequence continues at coordinate 4,405 of NZ_JBARVQ010000470.1, forward strand.
GATCGCGGGTTTGATATGGTCCCAGAGCACCGCCTCGGCCTTGGTCACGGTGACGAAATCGGTGCCGAGAAACACGCCCGTCACGCCTTCGACCGCGAAGATGCGCTTGGCCAGCGGTGATTTGTCTGCCGTGTCCGCCTGCGGGAAATCCGCCGTGCCGGTGCCAAGGACGGTCTGGCCGGGCAGGAATTTCAGCGTCGCAGGGTTCGGTGTGGATTCGGTCTGGATGAACATGGGGGCAGCCTCCGTTGCGCATCTGATATGCGCCCCCAAGGGGGTCAAGTCAAGGATTGGAATGATTCTAAACTGGGCCGCTTGTGGCCGCCGCGCCCCGTGGTTACGAGGTGTGGCGTGGGGAGGGGCCGTGGATGAGCCTTGTCGTTTTCCTGTCGGTTCTGGGCGCGGCCCTGCTGCACGCGAGCTGGAATGCGCTGGTGCGGGTCGGTGCGAGCCGGGTTGGCACGATGATGGTGCTGTCGGGCGTGCAGGGGATGATCGGCCTTGTGATTGCGCTGACGATGGACTGGCCCAGCGCGGCGGTCTGGCCCTGGCTGATCGCCTCGGGCGTCATCCATTCGGCCTACAAGATCTTCCTGACCTTCGCCTACGAACATGGTGATCTGAGCCGGGTCTATCCGCTCGCGCGCGGCACCGCGCCGATGATCACGCTGATGGTCGGTGCGGTCTGGCTGGGCGAGGCGGTGGCGGCGAATGAAACGGCGGGGATCGTTGTGCTGGGCGCGGGCATCCTTGCGCTGGCGCGCGGGGTCTGGACCTCGGGCGAATCGCGGCGGATGCTGCCCTATGCCTTCGGTGCCGCCTGCGCCACGGCGGGCTACACCGTCGTTGACGGGTTGGGCGCGCGGGTGGCGGCGGATGCGGCCCTGTTCGTCGCGTGGCTCTTCGTGCTGGACGGGATCATCTTTGCCATTGTGATTCTGGCACTCAGAGGACGCGGATCTTTGCCCAAGGGATGGCGGGTCTGGACGGCGGGCTGTATCGGGGCGGCGGCGTCCTATGGCTCCTACGCGGTCGCTGTCTGGGCGATGACGCTGGCGCCGATCGCGCTGGTGGCCGCACTCAGAGAGACCTCGATCCTCTTTGGTGTCCTGATAGGATGGCTTTTCTTCAGTGAGAGAATGAGCCGGGGCAAGGTCTTTTCGGTGGCGTTAATCGCGACGGGTGTGGTTCTGACGCGTCTATGAGGGAATACGATTTTTCGTCGAAAAATCGGCGGATTTTCGAAGAAAATCCGTGTCAGGCTTCACCATCCCGTACAGGCAGCAATTGCTGGGCAATTCCGGCGAGCAGGAGATAGATCGACGTGATCGCCAGCCCCCAATGCGCCAGTTCCCCCGGCGCAAAATCGACCCAGGCCGCACGTCCGGCGAAGACGACCCAGGCCAGTGCAACCGGCAGGGTTATCCAGCGCCAGCGTTCGGTGCGCACGGGGTGGACGAATTTCAGATTGGTGAACATCGAGGCCGCGAGGGCCACGATGATCGCGGTCATCAGGTAGAAGTTCGGCTCCAGCGCAAACAAGACCAGCACCACCATGTTCCAGCAGGCCGGGAACCCGGCAAAGGAGTTGTCCGTCGTCTTCATCCGCGTATCGGCGAAGTAGATGACGCTGGAATAGGTGATGACGATGATCGCGAGCCAGCCGGTCCAGCCGGGCAGGAGCCCCGAATGGAAGAGGGCGAAGGCGGGAATGAAGACATAGGTCAGATAGTCGATGATCAGGTCCAGCAGGACACCGTCATAGGTCGGCCAGTTCGACTTGACGTGGTAGTGTCGCGCCAAGGGGCCGTCGATACCGTCGACGATGAAGGCCACTACGAGCCAGAGGAACATCAAGCTCCACTTGCCCTCGGCGGCCGCAAGCATGGCCAGCATCGACAGGACAGCCCCGGTCGCGGTGAAAAGATGGACGCAAAGCGCCTTGATCTGGGGCGTCATGAGTGTCGGCATCCTTTCCGCCGTTGCCGCCGCCTGTCGTCAGGCGCGCGGATGGGCCTCTTCGTAAATCTCCATCAGCCGGGCGCTGTCAACCGCCGTATAGGCCTGCGTTGTCGACAGCGAGGCATGGCCGAGCAATTGCTGGATCGCGCGCAGGTCGCCGCCAGCCGCCAGAAGATGGGTGGCAAAGCTGTGCCGCATCGCATGCGGTGTGGCAGAAGCGGGCAGGCCCAGCCCGGCGCGTGTCTTTTCCATCGCTCCGGCGATCAGACGCGGGTTCAGCGGCCCGCCCCGCGCGCCGCGAAAAAGCGCCTTGTGGGGCTCCTCGGCAATCGCCATCGGGCAGAGATCGACATAGCGCTGAACCGCCTTTCGCGCGGCTGGCAGGACGGGGACGACACGCTCCTTATCCCCCTTGCCGCGAATGCGCAGGGTCTCGGGCAGGGGATGATCGGTACCGGTCAGGCTCAGCGCCTCGGATATCCGCAAGCCGCAGCCATAAAGCAGGGTCACCACCGCGATGTCGCGGGCCGCAACCCAGTCTTCGCGGGCGTAGCTGCCAACCTGGTCGATGACATCCCGTGCCGCGCTTTCCGTCAGTGGGCGCGGCAGCTTGCGCTGGAACTTCGGGGCCCGTGCGGCAAGGATCGCGGTCGGGTCGAACCCGTCGCGTTCCGCCAGCCAGCGGGTGAAGCTTTTTACCGCCGAAAGGCTGCGGGCGAGCGAGCGGGACGCGGTGCCGCGTCCGCGTTCATGCGCCATCCAGGCCCGCATGTCCGATTGCGTGATCCGCGCCAGCCGCGCCGGGCCGATGCTGTCGCCGCCATGCTCTGCCTGAAAGGCAAGAAAACCGGTGACATCGGTCCGATAGGCCTTGAGCGTATTGGCCGCCGCCCCGTCGAGTGCGGCCAGCCGCTCAAGCCAGTGGCCGAGTGCGTCGCGCAGGGCGGGAGAGAGGGCGAGGCTCATCGCCCCGGCTCAGGCCAGCCAGCGGCGCATGGCCCGTTCGAACGCGCTGGCGAAGAAGGTCAAAAGGTCTGTGCCCTGATTGGAGCGGAAGAGATGCGGGTCTTCGGAGCCAAGCGCCAGAATGCCGGGCAGACGTCCGGCGCCGAGATCGAGCCTGAGTGCGGCCTCGGACCGGACCCACGCGCCTGACTCGCCATAGATCGTCGACTGATCCGGCTGTGTCTGGCGCAGCACGACCGGGCGGGCCTGCGACGACCGCCCCCCGGACATATAGGCGTCGACAAAGCCCGGTTCGACCACGCAGAGGACGTTGTTCAGCCGATCCGCGACAGGATCGGGGGCGGTTTGCGCCGTCTCAAGCACCAGCCGGACGCAATCGACCCGCAGGATCTGCGCGACGTCCTGACCGAGATTGAGCAGGAAATCCTCAAATTCAGCCGGTTCCAGCATGCTGAGGATCGCCCGATGAATCTGATTGGTTCCGGCGAGGTTTTCGTAAGCTGCTGCGATGACCGAGCGGTGGGTGTCCTCCAACCGGTCCAGCCGCGCCTCAAGCCGTTCCATCGCGATCCCGCGCAGGTCGACGATATTGGCCCCCATCGCGCGTTCATTGGCGCGGATCAGCGCCTTCATCAGGTCGCGATCCTCAAGGATCACTTCCGGCTCGGCCAGAAGCTTGTCCCTGATATCGTTCGCGATGGTTGCCGTATCGGCCATGACTGCCCCCGGAAAGACTTTTGCGTTTTGTCGGAGCTTAGCAGGCTCCGCGCGGCTTTTCCCGCTTTTTTTGGCAAGAAATGGATTTGAAACAGAGTGTTGCCGGAACGAATCAAATCGCCCGCCCGGTCGATGCGGATCATGGGGCAGGCAGCGCGGTATGGGCGCGCCGCCTGCGTCCCGGATCAGAGGATCTTCTGGCCGGTTTTGGCCCAGTCCTTCAGGAACTGGTCGAGGCCCTTATCGGTCAGGATATGGTTGGCCATCGACTTGATCACGCTCGGCGGCGCGGTCATCACATCAGCGCCGATCCGGGCGCATTCGATCGCGTGATTCACCGACCGGATCGACGCGGCGAGGATTTCCGTGCGGAAATCGTAGTTGTCATAGATCTGGCGAATATCGGCGATCAGCTCCATCCCGTCGAGATGGATGTCATCAAGCCGCCCGATGAAGGGCGAGATGAA
>NZ_JBARVQ010000471.1:0-2219 GCF_049646345.1 Albidovulum sp.
GGCCTCGGCAACGCCTTCGACCCTGCTGGCAAGGTTTTCCAGCTCCAGCGAGGAAACCCATTCCCCGCCGGTCTTGATCACATCCTTCAAGCGGTCGGTGATCCGCAAGGTTCCGCCCTGATCGAACAGCCCCACATCACCGGTGTGCAGCCAGCCGCCGTGCCAGAGCGCCCGCGTGCCTTCGTCATTCTTCAGATAGGACTGCGTCAGCCAGGGCGCACGGGCGACAATCTCTCCAGTAGATTTTCCGTCGCGTGGCACATCGTTCATCTCTGGGTCGACGACCCGGATCTGGACCATAGGCGCGGGTTTGCCCGTCGCCGTCCGCACCTCTATCGGGACCTCGGGGTCCCGCGTCGCCATCATGTCAGCCACGGTCAGGAAGGGACAGGTCTCTGACATGCCGTAAGCCGCGTGAACGTCGACACCCCGTGCCAGCGCCTGCCGCGCTAGTCCTTCGGGCAGGGCCGAGCCGCCGATGATGACCTTCCAGCGACTGAGGTCCGTCGCCGCCGCCTCTGGTGCGTTCAGCAGCATCGCAAGGATCGTCGGCACACAATGCGAGAAGGTCACGCCATGTTCGGCAAAAAATCCCAGAAGGCGCGCGGGTTCATAGCGTCCCGGATAAACCTGCTTCAGCCCCATCATCGTCGCGACATAAGGGATGCCCCAACCGTGAACATGGAAAAGCGGCGTGATTGGCATGTAGACATCGCCACGGTTCAGCCCGCCACCCGGGATCGGACCAAGGCCCGCCGCCACGGCAAGCGTATGCAACACCAATTGGCGCTGCGAATAGCTGACCCCCTTGGGATCGCCCGTCGTGCCGGTTGTGTAAAACAGCGTCGCGCGAATATTCTCGTCGAAGTCTGGAAAGTCGCTGACCGGCGTGGCGGCGTCCAGAAGCGCCTCATACTCACCCTCGGCTTTCACATCCGGGGGTGTCTGGCCGTCATCGCTCATCACCACCAGACGCCAGGGACGTTCAATCCGGTCGGCGATCCCCATGAGCATCGGCAGGAAATCGACATGACACAGGATCAGGTCATCCTCGGCATGGTTGATGGTGTAGAGGATCTGTTCCGGCGACAGGCGGATGTTTACCGTGTGCAAGGTGGCGCCGATCATAGGCACGGCAAAGAAACACTCAAGATAACGATGGCTGTCCCAATCCAGCACCGCGACGACGCTGCCCTCGCCGGCGCCAAGGGCGCGCAAGGCCCCGGCGGCACGTCCAATGCGTTTGGCAAAGGTCCGGTAGTCATACCGCATCATGTCGGCGTGAATGATTTCCTGCCCTGGCGCATGAGAAAGTGGCGCGGTCAGGATCTGCTTGATCAACAAGGGGTAGACATAGGCGGTCATGGGCTTCTCCGGTTTCGAAACTTGTGCCGCCTCAAGTCGGCATCGCGCAAACAACAAAAAACCGGGCTTTGCCCTGATCCAGGCAAACCCATGCCCGACCCATAACGAAAACACACCCATCATGTCTTCTATGGTTGTTTGCCGAAAACGGCGCTTGCCCTGAAACTGCGATAAGCCTTGAGGGAGGAACGAGGTGCATCGCATCATACTGACGCGCCTGGCGCAGGGTTTGCTGACCTTGCTCTTGGCATCCATCATCATTTTCGGCGCGACAGAGATCCTTCCCGGCGACGTGGCCGAGGCGATCCTGGGCCAAAGCCGCACGGAAGAAGCACTGGCAACCCTGCGCGAGGAGATGGGCCTGAACCGCCCGGCCATCGTGCGTTATTTCGATTGGCTAGGCGGGATGGTGCAGGGCGACTTGGGTACATCGCTTGCCACCAAGCGGCCGGTCGCCGACATGATCGAAAGCCGAATATGGAACACGCTGCGGCTGGCGCTGTTGGCGGCGGCAATCTCGGTTCCGCTATCGCTGGCGCTTGGCCTGTGGTCGGCGATGCGCGCCGGTGGCCGCGTCGACAAGACGCTGGCCATGACCACGCTCGCGCTGATCGCGGTGCCCGAATTCTTTATCGGCCTTATCCTGATGAAGGTTTTTGCAGTTGAACTGCAATGGTTGTCTGCCTCTGCCAATACCCGGCCCTATTTCGATTTCTGGCAGAATTTCCGCGCACTTGCCCTGCCAGTTGCCACGCTCAGCTTTGCGGTTCTGGCACATATGATGCGGATGACACGCTCTTCGGTGATCAACATTTTTACATCTGCCTACCTGGAAATGGCCGCACTCAAGGGAC
>NZ_JBARVQ010000472.1:0-6212 GCF_049646345.1 Albidovulum sp.
GATGATCCTCAAGCCGCCCCCGCCAGGTCACATCAAGCTGCGCACCGGGTTGAAGCACGGGTGCCACCTTGCGCGACGTCCCGCCCCGCACAATGCCCGCGTGGCGGCCATGCGCGGCCGTGAACACCTCGATGATCGCGGCATTTTCCCCGTGCCCCCGCACGAACAGCAAAGCGCCTTCATCCCGCCAGTCCATTTATCCTCCACACGCCGTGGCGGAACTATTCCTTCACGGCATGGGAAAGTCCATCTGCGGGGCACGGCAGAGAAGCGGCGCTGCATTCATGATGACGTCAATCACACGCCCCATTGTGGCTGCAATTGCCACCTATCGGAAAGCAGTCACGCTCAATCGCGGATTGCAAAAGATGCTCGAACTCCTGGTTTCCCTGTCCTTGTGCGCCGGAACGCTCTTGATCCTCCATGGCGGGCTGACCTCGCCGCGTGGCACCACGATCGCCGGGATGGACCCGCAGGCGATGGGAATGGGGCTTCTGGCGATCATTGCCGCCGGATATTTCTGGGGACCGCTCTTCGGGGTGGCGCTGATCCTGTCGGTGATGCTGCATGAATTCGGTCATGTCGCGGCTTACCGGATCGCCGGTCACGCCGATGCGCGGTTCCGGCTGATCCCGCTTATGGGCGGGGTCGCGATTTCGGATCAGCACCCGGCAAGTCAGGAAAAGGCGTTTTTCATCGCATTGATGGGGCCGGGGATCTGCCTTGCGCCGATGGTCACGGCCTATGCGTTGGCGGGGCTGACATGGGATACCGCCCCGGCGGTATCAGAGTTCCTCTGGACCTTTGCTTTGGTGACGGCGGCGATCAACTTCTTCAACCTGCTGCCTTTCTGGCCACTGGACGGAGGCCGCTGCATCCAGTTGATCAGCCAGAGCTTCTGGCCGGGTTCGACCGGCCCGATCATGGCGGCAATGGCCGCGGCCCTGATCGTCGCAGCACTTTGGTTGCAATCCTTCCTTCTCTTCTTCTTCGCGCTGATGGGGGCGCAAAGCCTGCTGACATCCCAGACTGTCCTGCAGGCCCAGCGCCCAATGGGTGCGCGGCGCGGCTTTCTTGCCTTGTCCGCCTATCTCTTTACGACGCTCGCCCACATGATGGGCGGCGTTTCGATGTTCCTGCCTTACCTGTAATGCGTCACGGATTTGCCGTCCAAACCGGGTGAGCCGGGATTGTAACGCACACATTTGATCCCTTGCCCCTGCCCGCACGGCGCGTCAGTCTGTCGGCAGGGGGGCTGCCGTGACCATTTCTGCCTGCATCTTCGACGCCTATGGCACCTTGTTCGACGTGGCCGCCGCCGCGCGGGTTGCGTCGGCCGAACCGGGGCGCGAGGCGCTGGCGGCGATCTGGCCGAAACTGGCCGAGGACTGGCGGCGCAAACAACTGGAATACACTTGGCTGCGCGCCGTCATGCGCCAGCACACCGATTTCTGGACCGTCACGCAAGACGGGCTCGACTGGGCGCTTGAGGCGGCCGGGCTGTGCGACCCGGATCTGCGCGAGCGGCTCTTGGCGCTCTACTGGGAGCTGGAGGCCTATCCCGAAGTGCCCGGCATGCTCGGGCGGCTGAAGGCCGCGGGGCTGCAAACCGCGATCTTGTCCAACGGCACACCCGAGATGCTTGCTGGTGCGGTCCGGTCGGCGGGGATCGGTGACCTTCTGGATGACACGCTCTCGGTCGAAAGTACCGGCATCTTCAAACCCGATGCCAGCGTCTATCGCCTCGTGACTGAACGCTTTGACTGTACGCCCGACAAGGTGCTCTTTGTCTCATCGAATGGTTGGGACGCGGCGGCGGCATCGGGCTTTGGCTTTCGCACCGCATGGGTCAACCGCGCGGGCCTGCCGATGGACCGGCTGCCCGCCCGCCCCCATCATGTGCTTTCCGACCTGACCACAATCCCGGACCTCGCCACGAGATGACGCTTCAGCATTTCACCGCATCCGACGGTGCCCGTATCGCCTATCGCGACGACGGCACCGGACGACCGCTTCTCTGCCTTGCCGGGCTGACCCGGGCGGGGACGGATTTCGATTTCGTCGCCCCGCATCTGTCTGACCTGCGGCTGATCCGGATGGATTATCGCGGGCGCGGCGCATCCGACTGGACCGGCGCTGCGACCTATACGGTCGAACGCGAGGCTCGCGACGCGCTGGAGCTTCTAGACCACCTCGGGATCGACCGGACGGCCATCCTCGGCACCTCGCGCGGCGGTCTGATCGGCATGGCGCTGGCGGCGACCGTCAAGGACCGGCTGACGGGTCTCTGCCTCAACGATATCGGCCCGGTGATCGAGCGGGCGGGCCTTGACAAGATCAAGGATTATGTCGGCCGCAACCCGGCTGCGAAATCGATGGACGATCTCGTCGCCCGCCTGCCCCGCCACCTGCCCGGCTTCGACAATATCCCGGCGGAGCGTTGGCTTGCCTTTGCCGAACGGCTCTACCGGGAGGTGCCCGATGGGCTTGAGAACCGCTATGATCCCGAATTACGCGTCAGTTTCCTGAAGGCTTTCGAAGGCCCGCCCGCCGATCTCTGGCCGCTCTTTGATGCCTCTGCCGGTCTGCCGCTGGCGCTGATACGCGGCGCCAATTCGAACCTGCTGTCGCGCGAGACGGCGGCAGAGATGCGCCGCCGCCGCCCCGACATGATCTTTGCCGATGTACCCGACCGGGGGCATGTCCCATTTCTCGACGAACCCGAGGCACTGACCGCCCTGACCGCATGGCTGGAGACCCTATGAATATCGACATGATCGAAGCCGCCGCCGAACGGCTGAACGGCATCGCCGTCAGAACACCGCTTTTATCCTCACCGTTCCTGGATGAAATCGCCGGGCGGCGGGTCTTCGTGAAGGCCGAATGCCTGCAACACACCGGGTCGTTCAAATTCCGCGGCGGCTGGTCGGCGGTCTCGGCCCTGCCGCCAGAGGACCGCGCACAGGGCGTCATCGCCTTTTCCTCGGGCAATCACGCGCAGGGCGTGGCGCTGGCCGCGCGGCGGCATGGTGCGCCTTGCGTCATCCTGATGCCCGCCGATGCGCCGCGCGTGAAGATCGACAACACCCGGGCGCTCGGGGCCGAGGTCGTGCTTTTCGACCGCGCCACCGGAGACCGCGACGCGATCGGCGCGGCCCTGGCCGAGGATCGGGGGCTGACGCTGATCAAACCTTTTGACGAACAGCAGGTCATCGCCGGTCAGGGCACGACCGGGTTGGAGATCGCCGAACAGGCGGCGGCCGAGGGCGTGACCGAGGCCGATGTCCTGATCTGCTGCGGCGGCGGCGGGCTCACCTCCGGCATCGCGCTGGCGCTTGAGGCGAAGGCGCCGGGCCTGCGCGCGCGGCCAGTGGAGCCCGAGGGCTTCGACGACGTGAAACGCTCACTCGCCTCGGGCGGGATCGAGCGGAACAACCGCTCGTCAGGCTCTCTCTGCGACGCGATCATCACGCCGTCGCCCGGCCAGATCACCTTCCCGATCATGGCGCGCCTCTGCGGCCCCGGCATCGCCGTGACGGAAGGTGAGGCGCTGGCGGCCATGGCCCATGCCTTCAACCGACTGCATGTCGTGCTGGAACCCGGCGGAGCGGTCGCGCTGGCCGCCGCCCTTTACCATCCCACCGCGTCCGAAGGCGACGCCGTCATCGCAGTCGCATCGGGCGGCAATGTCGACCCGGACGTCTTCCGGATGGCGCTCGACCGCTACGCATAAAGCCCGGTAAGGTATTCCGGCCTTGCCCGAACCGGCGTCATTCCGGCATTCTGCATCCACTCATTCAGACCATTACCGGAGCTTCGCCGGTATTCCGGCGAAGAATACCAATGACCTATGTATTGACCCGACCTGCGTTTCTCGTGGTCACGGCCGCTTTGGCCTATGCCATCGCGACAGCGGGAATAAAATGGGCGTCCGACGCGCCATCGCCGATGGCGCTTCTCCTGATCATCTTCGGCTTCGGCCTAGCGACCATCACAGAAGTTGTTCTGTTGCGGCAGGCCGATCTTAGCGTGATCTACATCGCCATCATCACGGTGGAAACGCTGATGGTCCTGACGCTTGCCGCCCTGATCGGGGAAGGGCTGAGCCCGAAACAGATGCTGGGGGCAGCCTTCGTTCTGACGGGGATTTTCATCGTCGGCGAATGACGATCCGTCACACTTCCTCGACCAGAACCACACCGCCCATCGCCTTGATCGCGCCCTTGATCTGGGGATTGACAGGATAATCCTGCCCTGCCTCCACCTCGACCTCCTCGCCGGTATCACGGTCGGCGATACAAAAGCTGATCGGACCGCGCGAGCGGATCTTGGCCTCTTCGACCATCCGGTTCAGAAGGGCCGCGACCGAGGCGATGGCGTTTTCGTCCTCGATATGAATGCGCAGCCCTGCCCCGCCGGCATCGGCGACAACGACCTCCATGGGTGCGACCGAGCGGGCGACCGGATCGAACTGGCCCTCGTTGAACCGCGCCTCAAGCGTCATGACAACCTGATGGGTCTGATCGAAGACCCCGCGACAAGTGTCGAAATCCTCGGGGAAGAGGGCCATACCGGCGACCTGCCCGGTCGGGTCCGAGATATTCATGCGGAAGAACCGCGTGCCACGCGCCGATTTGCGATCCTGCAGGCCCGACACCAGCACACCGACACGCGCCACCGCCGCGCCGTCGCGCTCGGCCTTTTGCTGCAATTCGGCGAGCGTCAGCATCCCCTTGCGCTTCAGCGCGGGCGCGTAGTCGTCGAGCGGATGACCCGACAGATAGAACCCGATTGCCTGATGTTCCTGCGCCAGCCGCTCGGCAGGCAGCCAGTCGTCGCAACCCGGCAGACGCGGTTCGGGCAGATCATCCCCGGCCTCGCCGAACAGAGAGACCTGGGCCGAGGCGCGGCCTTCGTGGATCGCCGCCGAATAGGCCGAAAGCGCATCAAGCGCACCAAAGACGCGGGCGCGGTTGGGGTCGAGCTGATCGAAGGCCCCGGCCCGCGCCAGCATTTCCAGGGGGCGCTTGCCGATGCGCTTCAGATCGGCGCGGCGGGCGACGTCAAAGAGCGTCGCAAAGGGTTTGTCACCGCGCGCCTCGACGATCAGTTTCATCGCCTCCACCCCGACATTCTTCAGGGCGCCGAGCGCATAGACGACCTGCCCTTCGCTGACCGAGAACGTCGCCTCTGACCGGTTCACGCAAGGCGGCACGATGGTGATATCAAGGCCCCGGCGCACCTCTTCGACATAGATCGAGAGTTTGTCGGTCAGGTGGATATCGCAGTTCATGACGCCTGCCATGAACTCCACCGGATGGTTGGCCTTCAGCCAGGCGGTCTGGTAGCTGACCACGGCATAGGCGGCGGCGTGGGATTTGTTGAAGCCGTAATTGGCGAATTTCTCAAGAAGATCAAAGACCTCACCCGCCTTCTTCTTGTCGACCCCGTTGGCTATCGAGCCGTCGATGAACTTCGGCCGTTCCTTGGCCATTTCCTCGGCGATCTTCTTACCCATGGCGCGGCGCAAGAGGTCGGCACCGCCCAGCGTATAGCCCGCCATGACCTGCGCAATCTCCATCACCTGTTCCTGATAAACGATGATGCCTTGTGTCTCGCTCAGGATGTGATCGATGGACGGGTGAATGGATTCAAGGTCTTTCAGCCCGTTCTTCACCTCGCAATAGGTCGGGATGTTCTCCATCGGGCCGGGACGGTAAAGCGCCACCAGCGCCACGATATCCTCGATGCAGGTCGGCTTCATGCGCCGAAGCGCATCCATCATGCCCGAGCTTTCCACCTGGAACACGGCGACTGTCTTGGCGGCGGCATAGAGCTTGTAGGTCGGCTCATCTTCCAAGGGGATCGCGTTGATCTGATCCTCGGCCCCTTCCGGCGGATCATACAAGCGGCGGCCATCGGGCGCCTCGTGCAGATGCCGCCCGCCCGCCCGGATCAGGTCGACGGCATTCTGGATCACCGTCAGCGTCTTCAGCCCGAGAAAGTCGAACTTCACGAGCCCCGCCTGTTCGACCCATTTCATGTTGAACTGGGTCGCGGGCATGTCGGATCGCGGATCGCGGTAGATCGGCACCAGCTCATCCAGCGGCCGGTCGCCGATCACCACCCCGGCGGCATGGGTCGAGGCATTGCGCAACAGTCCCTCGACCTGCTCGGCGTACTTCAGCAACCGCCCGACGACCTCTTCGGCC
>NZ_JBARVQ010000473.1:0-2798 GCF_049646345.1 Albidovulum sp.
AGCCATGTTTATCGTCGCCTTTTGTTTTCTTTACGCGCTTGCACACTCCTCGGCGCTGCACCGGGAGCTTGACGCGAGTATGCGAAAGATTTTCCGAGTTTCCAGCCCAAAGTTACGGAATTCTTGCAATTGTCTCTGAACCGCCTAGCTGCGCCAGAACTCTGGGTTGAGCAAAGCGATGATTGCAAGTGTTTCCAGTCGTCCCAAAACCATCGCGGCCGCCAAAATCGCACGCGCGCCGCTGTCAAGATCCGCCCAGGACAAAGGCGTGCCGGCGGTGACCGAGGCCAGAGGTCCGGTTGTCGACAGCGCGGCCACCGCGAATGTGGTCGAGGCGACGAAATCGAGCCCGGCCAGCGACAGGGCCAGCATCGTGACCGCGATCGAAAGCGCAAAGAGCATGAAGAAGATCCATGCCATCTGTGCCCCCTGACGCCGCAGGCGGCGGGCTTCGCTTCCCGCGCCACCGACCGAATTGGGATGAACCAGCCGCTCAATCTCGCGTTCACCGTGCCGGAACAGTGCGTAGACCCGCAAGAGCTTTACCCCGCCCGCGGTCGTGGCCACACCGCCGCCGATCACGGCAAGTCCGGCAAGGATCAGGCCGGGCGTGGCAAGTCCCGACCAGGCCCGCGCCTGACCCCAGTCGACGGATTCAAATCCGGTCGTGGTCAGGAACGAAAGGACGGTGAAGATCGTTCCCCAAAGGGCTGCAAGCGCCGCCACGGTGTCGCTGACCTCATCAATCTCCAGCGCCCCGACCCAATGGCGCAGGAACAACAGTGCGGGCACGGCCGTAACCAGCAAAAGCGCCATGCGCAGTTCGGGGTCGGCGCCCAGATACTGGCCACTTTGAAATGTGCGACCTGACGGGTAAAGCCGCCGCGAGAGGGCAAAGACCAGGAACAGGAAGATCAGCGCTTCGCCACCGACGCCGGATGCGGATCCCGACATGCCACCGACCGGCGAAATCCCTGATGTCGCAAGGGTCGACATCGCGTGACAGGCCGCCACCAGCGCGCTGTCCCCCGCGACGATCAAGGCCACCCAGAGCACAAGTGTCAGCCCGGTATAGGCCGGTAGCAGCGTGACCGAATAGCGCCAGAGACGGGTCGAGGGGGCAACGATCCGCGAGGCCTGTCCACCTGCCATCATCACGCCCTGCCCCGCCGGTGCCCCGGAAAGCACTTCGAACCCGCCAAGGTTCATGGGCGCGAGGATTGCGATAGCTGTGACCAGAATAAAGAAACCGCCCAACCATCCGACAAGCGCCCGCCAGAGATGAACCGAACCCGCCAACCGGTCGGGATCGAACAAGGTGGCCCCGGTTGTCGTCAGGGAAGACACCATTTCCCACCAGGCGTTGAAGAACGACGTGCCGGGGACCGCCTCGTAAAACGGAATGGCGAACATCAACGGCAGGATCGTGAATGTGCCGAGCAGGGTCAGAAGTTGTTCACGCGCGGGTTGGTTTGACCGGTTGGCTGCCGTTGCGATTGCCAGCAAAACCGTTGCCATCAGGAAAAGCGTGCCGGAATAGAAGAATGTCCGGGACACCGCATAGTCACGGCTGAGCAATCCATGAACCGCGGGGACATACATCGCCCCGGCGCCGATCCCCATCAGGATCACGAAGAACGGGATCTGGTTCAGCCTGCCCATGGCTCAGAAAAAATCGATGGAGACTTGCAGCAGCCGTTCGACCTCGGGCACGTCTCCAGCCATGCAGAAGAGTGCGATGACATCGCCTTCATCCACACGCGTATCGCCTGTGGGCTTGACCACCTTGTCGCCCTTCATCAAGGCCCCCATCAGCACCCCTTCGGGGAACTCGATATCGCGCACCGGGCGGCCCGCGATGGGTGAGGTCGACAGGACCTGCGCCTCGATCACCTCGGCTTCGGCATCGCCGATGGAATAGATCGCGCGGACCCGGCCATGGCGGATGTGGCGCAGGATCGATGAGACGGTCGTGGCACGCGGATTGATATAGGCGTCGATATCCAAGGCCCCCATCAGCGGCACCAGCGTCGGATCGTTGATCAGCGCGATGGCCATCGGGCAGCCCGCCTGTTTGGCCCGGACAGCCGCAAGGATGTTGGTCTTGTCGTCGTCGGTCACGGCAAGAACCGCGTCAGCACGGTCAATATTCGCTTCGGCCAGCAAATCCATATTCATGCCGTCGCCGTTCAGGACAATGGTCCGTTCCAGCGCATCGGCGGCAAGCTCTGCCTGTGCCCGGCTGCGTTCTATGATCTTGGCCCGGACCCGGTCGGTCCGGCTTTCCAGCGCACGGGCCACGGCCAACCCGACATTGCCGCCGCCGATGATGACGATGCGTTCCTGTTTCTTTGTGGTCTTGCCAAAGATTTCCAGCGTCCGGTTCACGTCCTCCACATGGGCGAAGACATAGATCTGGTCGCCTGAGAACAGCTGATCATCCGGTTCGGGCGCAAACAGGCGTCCCTCCCGGCGGATACCAACGACGATGGCCCGCAGGGTGGAAAAGAGGTCGGTGAGCTGCCGCAGGGGCGTGTTCAACACCGGGCAATCCTCGCCGAGTGCAACGCCCAGAAGCTGCGCCTTGCCGTTCATAAAGCTTTCGGTGTCAAAGGTCGAAGGGGCTGCCAGCCGCTGCAGGGCCGCTTCGGCCACCTCGCGTTCGGGGCTGATGACCACATCAATCGGCAGATGATCGCGCCGGTAAAGGTCGGAATAGATCGCATCCATGTAGGATTGCGCCCGAAGCCGCGCGATCTTGCGGGTGATACCGAAAACCGAATGGGCCACCTGACAGG
>NZ_JBARVQ010000474.1:0-1634 GCF_049646345.1 Albidovulum sp.
CCCTTGTACGGGCCCGCGGCGACGCAGGGCTATACCTTCACTCGGTTCAAGTATATCCTTGATTTTTCTGGGTTTTCCAAGGTTTCCAAGTTCACGCTTACGGATGTGGAGTTCATGTGCGCGGGCAATGCCAGCGGTATCCTGCTGGCCCCGGCGGGTCAGACCTTTCACCTCAGGGATTGCTTCCTCACCAAGCCGCGCGACCGCGGCGTGACCAGCCATGGCGACGGCTGTCAGGACCTGCAGATCGACCGCTGCCATTTCGTATCCAACGAGCAGGCGGTGAAGGCGACGGACCGCACGACGGTGGCCTTCAACGTGAATGCCAATGACGCCAAGATCCGCGACAACCGGTTCGAGCGCTTTCGCCATACCGGGGTTCTGTTCGGCAACGGTCATCTGATCGTCGGCAACCACTGGTTTCAGGGCGATGAGGAGACAGATGCGCCGCGGCTGGGCGGCATGGTCTTTACCTATCCGAACGTGAAATCGGTGATTACCGGCAATTACATCGACAATTCTTTCATAGAATGGACAAACGAGCATGATGCCGCGCCCGATTTCGGGGTCGAGTTCTCGTTCGGTGGTCTGACGGTGACGGGCAATATCTTTACCTGTTCGGATGTCGCGGACTGGTTCAACTGGATCGTCATCAAGCCCTATGGCGTGGGCCATTTCCTCCAGGGGCTGAGCGTGCAGGGGAATACGTTCAAGTCGATCAATGGAACGATTGAACGGGTGGAATCGGTCGACGATTCGATTGCCGGGCTGGATTTCGGGCGCAGCCGCAACGTCGTGTTCGAGGGCAATTCCTTCAACGGAATCACCCAGCCGACGATCAACCCTGTGACGCTGGAATTCGTGCAGGCGTCGGAGGCGCTGAACTGGACGCTGAACAGCAGCGGCTACC
Organism: Albidovulum sp.; assembly: GCF_049646345.1. Classification (GTDB taxonomy): domain Bacteria; phylum Pseudomonadota; class Alphaproteobacteria; order Rhodobacterales; family Rhodobacteraceae; genus Albidovulum. The sequence goes on from NZ_JBARVQ010000474.1 coordinate 911, forward strand.
TGCCGTTCGGCGGTTGGAGCCGGATGGTGCCGAGCGTTCAGGCCGAGGGTGCCGTGACCAATGCCGCAGGCGCCGCGGTCTGGACGATGCCTTACGTGACGACCAACTACGGCGCGTCGTCAAACCTTGTGCGGCTGAGCTGGCCAGAGGCGGTCAAGGGCCGGGTGACGGTCACATCGCGGATGGACAACCCGTTCTAAGGTGAGGAACCGGGGTGGAGGGGCCGGGGCAGCGAGGCGCCCCGGCCCGTGTCATGCGAGGTCGCTGGCGGTCAGGTCATAGGCCTTGCCGAAGCCGCCGTTCAACGCGGCCCCGGTCGCGTCGAAGACGACAAAGCTGAAATCGGCGAAATCGGCATAGAGTTTCGATTTCGGGTGGCTGGCAAGGTAGTGTTCGCGCAGCCGGGCGTGGTTGGGTGTTGCCCGGTCGATGAAACGCGCCTTTGCCGCGAGGGTGAGGCGGGCAAAGGCCAGCGGGTCGCCCTTGGGCGGCGGTTCTCCGATCAAGAGCGAGGCAGCGGGATCGGCGTGAAGCGCGCGGGTGTGCAGCGCGAGCGCGGAGATCAGCGTCATCGGTTGGCCTTCGGGGGTCAGGCCGAGGGCGATGCGGGTGACATGCGGGGCCCGGGTGTCGGGATGCAGCACCGCAAGTGCTGCGAACCTTGCAGCCGTAAGCAGCTCGCGCGCCAGAGCGCGGGCCTCGTCGTCGGTGGGGCGTATCGGAG
>NZ_JBARVQ010000475.1:0-1971 GCF_049646345.1 Albidovulum sp.
GGTCAGGATGGTCCGGTTGCCGTCCGCCGCCACGTTCAGGCAGGTGACCGAGGTCGCGAGCGCACGTCGATCCACCAACGCGACGTCCACCCCCTTTGCGGTCAGCGCGGCCAGCACCCGGTCGGCATCGGCCTCTCCTGTCGGCCCCACGGTCCCGCAATAGGCCGTGCTCAGGCCAAGCATGGCCGTCTGCACCGCGACGTTGACGGCATTGCCACCCACCAGATCAGCCGTGACCGCACCGGTCAGCCGGTCGATGCAGTTGTCGCCAAGGGCTATCAGGTCGAACGCGGTCATCCGATCGTCGCCCCGCGCGAGGCCATGTTGTCCTTCAGGTCATGCAAGGCGAGGACGGGACGGCGATACCAGGTCTGGCCGTGAAAGAAGGGGCGTGTTTCCAGCTCCAGCCCGTCAAGCGCGGTCTCGCCGCCCTTGCCCAGCATCTTCTGCGCCAGCTTCATCCCAAGGTAGGACGACATGGCGACGCCGGTGCCGTTGTAACCGATGGCATAACCCATACGGCCGTGCAGCCCGACATGCGGCAGGTGGCTGAACGTGGCGCCGACAAAGCCGGTCCAGACATGCGCGATCTTCACGCCCTCCAGCTGCGGGAACAGCCGCAGGATGTTGCGGCGCACACGCGGCAGGCAGGCGGCAACGTTGCTCACGTTCACCGGAACCACGGTGCCGATCACCACCCGGTCGCCATCGGGCGAGGGTCGGTGATAGGTCACGTTCATCCGCGTGTCATAGACCATCGAGGCGCGGGGATAGAGCGCTTGGACCTTGGCAGGGTCCATCGCTTCGGTCGCCGTCACCACCGAGGCCAGCGAGACCACCCGCCGCCGCACCCACTTTGACGCGCCGTCGGTATAGCCGTCGGTCGCCATCACCAGATGCGCGGGGCGCACGGCGCGTTGCCCGGCCAGACAAGTGATATGATCGACATGATCCTCGATCCGCGACACCCTGCAGTGCGGCACGAAGCGGACGCCCGCCGCAAGGCAAAGCCGCACCAGCTCGGCCACCAGGCGACCGGGGTGCAGGCTGGCCCAGTCGGGCAAATGCACTCCGCCGTGAAATTGCGGCGAGGCGACGAAGTCGGACACCCGACCTTTCGGGATTTCCTCACCCTCGACCCCCAGCCGCGCGTTCTGGCGCAGGAAATGGCGCAGGCCTTCCATCCGGTCGGGCCGGTGGGCGCCGATGAAATGTCCGCAGATGCTGTAGTTGCAGGCGATGCCCTCTTCGGCCACGAACTGGCGCAGGTGGCGGTGGGCTTCGATCCCGGTCGAAAGGATGGCCCGTGCGCGGTCCTCGCCATATCTCCCGATGAAGTCATCGAGGTCCGGCTTCATCTCGGACGACACCTGCCCGCCGTTCCGGGTGGAGCAGCCCCAACCGATCTCGCCCGCATCGCAGACCACGACCTGCCGTCCGCCCCGCGCCAGATGCAGCGCGGTGTAGAGGCCGGTGAAGCCTGATCCCACCACCAGCACATCCTCGCGCGGCTCGACCGTCGCGGCGGGGACCTGTGGCAAGGCCATCTCGGCCCGCCACAAGGGGGTGTCGCTGAACCCGGCGAACATCTCAGTAGGCCACGCGTTTGTAGTAGCGCCGGGTCACCAGGGGGTGATCGCGCATCACCTCAAGATGCGCTGAAAGCCGCTCCAGCACGGTTGCGAGAAGCGCCGGAGCCAACATCGCCCGCAGATCGGACGACAGGCCGGTGGTCGCAAGATCGCGGGTATCCAGCACGGTCAGCTTGTCGGTGTAGCCCTTGGCAAAGGCGATCACGCGGTCGGTCAGCGGGCGGGTTTCATCCTCGCCTGCAAAGACCACGACCGAGACGCCCTTCTCCACCAGTTCCAGCGTGCCGTGGAAGAAGTCCGAGGCATGGACCGGTCGGGTGCGGATCCACTGCATCTCTTCGAGGATGCACATGCCGTAGTAATAGGCCTCGGGCCAGGC
>NZ_JBARVQ010000476.1:0-4351 GCF_049646345.1 Albidovulum sp.
CTTGATGCTGCGCTCGCAACCGCTGCGGCACCCACCTATTTTAAGCGCCACCGTACGCCAGACGATGTTGGATTGACCGACGGTGGCACCTGGGCAAACAACCCTGTCGCCATCGCTGTCGTCGAAGCCATCACCATCTTAGGCTGGCATCGCGACGACATTCAGGTTCTCAGTCTCGGTTGCTCTGACGAGGTCTACATGCTCCCAGAGGAACCGGGGCTGGCCCAGCTCAATCTCGGGCTGCTGTCGCTTTACGGTGACGGGCAATCGCACGGTGCGCTTGGCATGGCCAAGCTTCTTTTGGACCACCCCTATTCAGGCGAGCGCCTCCATCGGATCTCGCCCGCGGTGCCGGCAGGGTTTTTCTCGCTCGATGACACCACAAAGATCAAAAGCCTGAAGGGCATGGGCATCTCTGCGGCACGCAACGCAAAGCCGCATCTGCGCAAGCTCTTCTTCGAGCAACCCGCCCATCCATTCACACCTATCCACTCGCTGCAGGAGGTGGCCGCATGAACTCTCCCTTTCGTACCCCGCTGACAGACGGCGAACTTCGACGCCGTGCTTCGATTTTCACCCTGCTCGAAGAGATCGGGGACATCCTCGACATCACCCGATCGCAGTTCGAGCGCGCAGAGCAAAGCTACAACGCCGTGGGCGATTGGCTTTCAAGATCAACCGATCCGTTGCTCGTTAAAACATTGGTCTACCTTCAGGGCTCCACCGCGCTTGGCACGGCTGTGAAGCCAATTGGACGCGATGAGTTTGACATTGATCTGATTTGTTTCTGTGCCGCGGTCTCGCTTGGCGTCTCTCCAGGCAGACTTAAGGCAGCCGTCGGCAATCGTCTGCGCGAACACAAAACCTACGCAGAGATCCTCGAAGAGAAAAAGCGCTGTTGGCGTCTCAATTATGCGGGAGACTTCCATCTGGACCTCTCGCCCACCATCGCAAATCCCCATTGCTACAATGGCGGAGAGCTGGTTCCGGACCGCAAGCTTCATGATTGGCATCCGACCAATCCCAAAGCCTACAAGAAGCTCTTTGATGCACGTGCTGCCCTCCAGCCGCGCCTCACCCAGAAGATGGTGGCGATGAAGCGCGATCAAGCCAGCGTGGAACCATTCCCGGCCTATCACTCCGCCAAAGGCGTGTTGCGTCGCGTTGTCCAGCTTCTCAAGCGCCATCGGGACGTCGTCTTTGCGAACAACACGGATGAAATCGCACCAATTTCGGTCATCATTACAACTCTTGCCATGCAGTCTTACGCCTACTGCGTAAAGCGACATGTCTTTGAAGATGCGCTTGACGTTCTCATAGAGACAATCCGGATGATGCCGCATTTCATCGAACACCCGGTCATCGATGGCCGGACAGGTTATGCCGTCTGGAACGAGACCACATCCGGCGAGAACTTTGCAGAAGGCTGGAACAAGGATGCGCGTAAACCCAAAGCGTTTGAAGTTTGGCACGCCACCGCTTTGGCAGATTTTGAAGCGATTCGTGACGGCGTCGGGCACGATGCGCTGACCCAGAATATGCAGCGGTCCTTTGGCGACAGCGTGACAAAACCCGTTCTCGAAAAGCACCTCGATAACCTGCGCGGCGCTCGCAAGTCCGGAAGCCTTCTCGTTGCCCCGGCTCTTGGCCTCACAACGTCCAAAGCCGCGGCGTCGCCAACGTCCGTACCTTCAAACACCTTTTTCGGAGATCAGTGATGCATAGGGGCGGCAAGCAAGTGATGACGCTCTCGCAGCAACTTCTCTTCTTGAAATCAAACCCCATCGTTGGCGGCTCCGGCGAGGTCAGTCGCCGCAAGCTCACTTGGACCACCCAAGTTCAACCGACCCCTCTCGCCCGAGACTACATGGTGCGCCTGACCCTTAAAGAGGGCGAAACGCCGGATGTGTTTGTCGACAATCCATCGTTGACCGAGCTCGCAGGCGAACGCGAGATTCCACACGTTTATCTCACCCCCCTTCGGCTTTGCCTATACCTGCCTGGAACAGGAGAATGGCACGGGAGCAAGAGACTTGATCAGACAATAATTCCGTGGACTTATCTCTGGCTTTTCTACTTCGAGGACTGGCTTGCCTCTGATGATTGGAAAGGCGGCGGTAAACATCCTGGCGAAGACGCGGACCCCCAAGGGAACCGCGAAACCAGACGGCGCCTAGCCCGGTTGTGAGCGTTCTCGGAGGTCCGCTTTATCGCAATCGTTCAAAATTGGCTGACACGCAGCGAAAGTCCGGTTCCCGAACGACCCTTCGGGTCGAGCCGGTCGCGGCCTGACCGTCGGGGGAATGTCCGGTTTCGCCGTCGGTGCCCCGCCCTCTCGCTCCTGCAGCGAACGGCCGCTTCCCCGAAGATCAGGTCAATCACCTCCCGCGACATCAAGAAACAACTGTACCAGTGCCGTATTGATGAAATAATTGTTTCTCCCGACCTGGATTTTGTCGACAATCCCATGCGCTGCCAGTTCATCCAGGTATTTGGCAGCGGTTTGGCGAGAGACCCCGAGTTCGCTGACGACAAAATCGATGCGGGTATAGGGATGGCGGAACAGGTTATTCAACAAGTCCTGTGAATAGAGCTTGGGCAGATCATCCCGCAGCCGGGTTTTCATCGCTTGCATCTGCGTCCGGATGCCCTCGACCAGCACCAGAGTGGCTTCTGAGGTTTCCGCCACAGCCTCCAGCATGAACAAAACCCAGGCCTCCCAGGCACCATCTGTGCGCACGTCCTGAAGCAGCCGGTAGTAGCTGGCTTTGTTGCGGGTGATGTGCCTGCTCAGATAGAGGATCGGGATTTCCAAGAGCTCCGCTTTGGTAAGATAGAGCACATTCAGGATCCGCCCGATCCGGCCATTGCCATCAGGGAAGGGGTGGATACTTTCAAATTGGTGATGGATCAGCGCCATGCGGACGAGCGGGTCAAGCTGGTCGCGATTGGCTTCGTTCACATAGGCCTCGAGTCCGTCCATCAGTTTGATGATCTGGTTGCGGTCTTGCGGCGGAACGAACACCACTTCGCCACTGACTTCGTTTTTGAGTGCTGTCCCCGGTGTTTCGCGAAACCCACCTTCGCGCTGCTTGAGCAGCCGGAACATCGCGATCAGCGTGGCATTTGTGAGCAATCCGTCCGACGCTCGGAGCCTATCAAATCCAAGCTTGAGCGCGTCCCGGTAAAGTGCCACTTCCTTCGCTGCTGCGCTGCCAAGCCCACCCGGAAACAGCTCGGCTTGGAACAGATCATCCTGCGTGGTGACGATGTTTTCAATCTCGGAACTCGCCTTGGCTTCTTGCAGAGCAAGCGTATCGATCAAAATGGTCTGGTTCGGAATGGACGCAGCCCGTCCTTTCAGCTCCGCCAATACCCGATTGGCACGCGCCAGCGCTTTGAGAATTGGCACGGTGTCAAAATCCACCGATGGTGGAAGGGGTTGGATGTCATAGGTCGGTGTTAACACGACTGGCCCCATATGTTAACTATTTTGCGTTTTTTTAACACAACGATCTGGACATGTTAAGAGCTACCGCTAACGTTGACATATCGCCATCGCGTTCGTTTCACAAAACAATCGACCATGTGAAGCCCACAACAACGATCAGTTGAAAAATCACTCTCAACCAATGGCTGCTAACGAAAAACACAACATCACCTTTCGCACCCGCAGCGAAAGTCGGCTTTCCGCCCGACGCGCCGGATTGGTGGGTTCTGGCCAGACCAGTGATCGAATATCAACTCGTTGCCACCGACCGGCGACACTCTCGCTGTCGCAGCGGGAGGAAGATTTGGCGAATCCTGCGCGAGCGCGGGACCGCGCCCCAGGTGCCGGCAAGCCGTCACCCCGAGCCGAAGCCCCCTGCCCTCCTGCGGCCTGAGAGCGGCGCAGCCTGTCTCATCCGAGCCAGACGGCACCGCGGCCGCATGTCGGTCAGTGGCCTTAGTCTCGGCCCATTCGGGTAGCGGTCGCTTTCGCGGGCGGCGGCTCGGCCGGTCGCCCTTCCCTTTTGCCACTCACTTTCTGGAAATGTCCTCGGGGTAGCGCGCCGGGGGCGGACAGCCCCCGCAGCCGACCCGGGGGCCGCCCGATGCCACTGAAGTTCCCGGCGCGGCGCGGGTCAAGCGCCTGCTTGTCTTTGCTGTTGAGGATACGGAGATCCGCGCATGAAGCGCGGATCGTCATGAATCATTTGCCGTGACAGGGGATCGACGCAGGCAAAAGCCTGCGCTCCCCCCTGCCCCGACGGTTATCCTGTCAGTTGGTCCGCCTGCCATCCGGCCGGTGCGAAGTAAACCGGCAAGCGCCGCGCGGGCGCGGCGGCTCCAAAGGGGCCGTGTCCTCGCC
>NZ_JBARVQ010000477.1:0-2607 GCF_049646345.1 Albidovulum sp.
AGATACGGCTGGCTCACCTTTGGACGTGATCTTTCCTGCAACGGGCGAAGTGGTGGCTCGCTTGCACACTGCGACACCGGACTTGATCGAACGGGCCGTAGCATCCGCAAAGACCGCTCAGAGCGAATGGGCTCAGATGCGTCCAGTAGACCGCGCACGCTTACTACGTCGCGCGCACGACATTGTACAGGCGCGCAACGATGAAATCGCACGTATGGAATCGATTGATACCGGGCGGTGTCTGTCGGAAACGCTTTACGTTGATGCCGTCTCCGTCGCTGAGGCGCTTGAGTTCTATGCCGGGATCATTCCGGCCTACAACGGAGAGGCGATTTCGCTGGGGGCAAGCTTTGCCTACACTCGGCGTGAACCACTTGGGGTCTGTGTCGGGATCGGTGCTTGGAATTATCCCTTCCAATGCGCAGGCTGGAAATCGGCACCTGCCCTGGCCGCTGGCAATGCGATGGTCTTCAAGCCCAGTGAGAACACGCCACTCTCCGCACTAGTCCTCGCCGAAATATTCAAGGAAGCGGGTCTCCCGGACGGGCTTTTCAACGTTCTGCAAGGGCGGGGTGACGTGGGGCAAGCACTTGTCGCCCACGCAGATACAGCAAAAGTGTCGGTCACCGGGTCGGTTCCCACTGGCAAGAAGGTGCTAGGACTTGCCGGCACTCTGATGAAACACGGAACCATGGAACTGGGCGGCAAATCGCCGCTGATCCTCTTCGAGGACGCTCAACTCGATAACGCGATCTCCGGCGCGCTGATGGCGAACTTCTATTCTTCCGGTCAGGTCTGCACCAATGGCACGCGAGTCTTCATCCACCGCTCGATCCATGATCAGGTCGTTGAGTCAATCGTGCAGCGAGCCAACGCGATTCGGATCGGTAATCCGCTCGACCCTGAGGCGGTCATGGGCCCGCTGGCGAACAAGGCGCAACAGGACAAGGTCCTGTCCTATATCGCCGCTGGCATCAGCGAAGGAGCAACCCTGCGTCTTGGGGGTAAGGTTCCGCAAGTCAATGGAATGGAGGAGGGTTTTTGGATCGAGCCAACGGTGTTCACGGATGTCACGGATGATATGCAAATTGCGCGTGAGGAAATCTTTGGCCCCGTGATGTCGGTCCTTGTCTTCGATACCGAGGAAGAGGTTCTGAGCCGTGCAAACGAAACGGAATTCGGGCTGGCTGCCGGCGTCTTTACCCGGGACATTCAACGCGCACATCGAGTTGCGGCCGCGTTGCAGGCCGGGGTGTGTTGGATCAACAACTACAATCTGGCACCGGTTGAGGTTCCATTTGGTGGCGTGAAGTCTTCCGGCATCGGCCGCGAATGCGCTATGGCAGCACTTGATCACTATACCCAGATCAAGAGCGTCTTTGTTGAGAGCGGAGATGTGGTCAGCGTCTTTTGATGGCGATGTAATCGACTGGGTTTTGTCGCAAACTTAAACGCCAATCAGAGAAGACCTTTAATCGTACTCTGTCAGGCTGCCAGTGCAGCGAACTGGGCGAACGGGCAGAATCCGGGCGTGATGTGACCTTTTAGGATCATGTTCGCCACCTCGATCCCTTCAAGTGTTGCCGAGGCCGATGCGAAAGCTTTGAAGTCAAGCATCGGTCGGACCTACTTCTTAATGGTACGGTGACCCTGTTTGAGCATGTTGTTATCAGGCATGTATGGGCACGACCCCTCAATCTGTTCTTGGTGGTACGGATGAATTGACGACCATGCTGCCACTAGGATTTCCGCCCAAACGGGCCGGACTTGGCCGGCGAGGACAGGTAGTCCGCTGGAGGTCCGCTCTTGCCTTTGCTAAGTGTCGCCTTTGCACCTGCGGCGAAGTTCCGCTTTCCCGAAAAGTGTCCCGAAACAGGAAGATGCGGCAACATCGCTGATGAAGGTCCGCTTTCACGTTCCTAGCAGGTTCATGTTGCATTGCAGCGAAAGTCAGCTCCCCGCCCTTTCAGTACCATCACCTTGTCGCCGGCTTGCCACTTAGCGCCCCACCGATGATGTCGACGATCTTCTGCGAATGGGCAATGTCGTCAGAGAGGATCTGGCGCATTCGAGGGTCTGTTTCCTCGGCCAGCATCCGTTGAAGTTCCTCTACCTCAGCCTCAAAGTCGGCCTTGCGCGCACTCTGCCGGTCCCATTTAGCCTTTTCTTCTTTGGTCGAAGGGCCTGCAATCCGCGCGGTACCCTTTCGTATGTCGATGATGACATGATCGGGATGTGGCAAAGGGTCAGGCAGTCCTGTGATGCCGAAGTGCACGCGGCGGAACAACTCATCCTCCCAATCGGCCTTGTAGGTGATGGCGGTCTCAAGCCATGCATAGTGCAGCGCCTTGTTCGCGTTTTCGACTGAAGCCAACAGCTCCGCGAAGAGCCGCTGCGCCCGGTGCTGGCCCTTGGCGGCGTTGACGGCGAGCGAGCGGATGATCGCCTGAACCATCGGTATTGTGATGCTGCGCTCGCCGTCCCGAACCGTAATGGTCCGGTAGGCCTCATCGAGAATGATCCCCTTCATCCGTTCTTCGTGGAGCGCCGGAAGCTTGTTCTTCGCCCCCTTCGGCCGACCGCGCGGATTGCCGGAGGTTCCCGGCC
>NZ_JBARVQ010000478.1:0-1805 GCF_049646345.1 Albidovulum sp.
CTGTAGTATTGATAGTGCAATATGCCACATCAAATCAGGTTGGAATGACGCAAGACCACAATTTCGAGCCCGCGCGTTTCCTTGAGGAACTGGTCAGCACCGGTGTCCTGAACGCACCGGCGGCACAGCGTGCGGCCGATGCCAGCGGCCAAACCTCGACAAGCGTGGAAAAAACCTTGCTTGAAATCGGCCTTGTTGCCGAGGAGACATTGTTCCGGGCACTTGCGACACATCTCGGCCTTCCCTTTGCAGAACATGACAAAATCAGGCCCGACCTTTGCCAGGACATCGCGCTCGCGCCGGAATTCCTGCGCCGCGCGGGGATTGTACCCGTTGCGATCGATGACAGTGTAACGATTGCGGTTTGTGAACCCGATTGCGGTGACCTTCTTGCAAGCATCGCTTTCAAACTGAAATGTCCGGTTCGCGTCGAAATCGCGACGCCCTCGGCGATCAAGGCAGCTCTGACCTCTCTGCCAGGAGGCGAGCCGGAGAAAAACACGGGCGAAGCTTCGGACAGCGACATTGCCCGCCTGACATCGCTGGCCAATGACGGCCCCGTGGTGCGCCTGGTCAACGACCACATCGCCGAGGCGGCGACTCGACGCGCCTCGGACATCCATTTTGAGGCAACTGAGAATGGCATGCGTGTCCGCTATCGCATCGACGGTACGCTGCACCTGATCCGAACGCTTTCCAATACCGAAAAGGCCGGGGTCACTTCGCGCCTGAAGATCATGGCCGATCTCAACATATCCGAACGGCGAAGACCGCAGGACGGACGGGCACGCCTCTCCGTGCGCGGACGTGACATCGACCTACGGCTCTCAACCCTGCCGACCCAGTTTGGTGAAAGCACCGTTCTCCGGCTTCTCGATCAGTCACGGGTCGATCTCAGCTGGAGCGCCCTTGGCTTTACCGCAGATCAGGCCAGGGAGATAGAGCGGGTGGCGACCGCCCCGAACGGGATCTTTCTGGTGGCAGGCCCGACCGGCAGCGGCAAGACGACAACGCTCTACACGCTCCTGAACCGTCTCCGGTCGGACGAGCGCAAGATCATCACCGTCGAGGATCCGATCGAATTCTCGATCCCGGGCATCAACCAGGTCCAGGTCGAGCCCGAAATCGACATGTCCTTCGCGCGCGCCCTCCGCGCGATCCTGCGGCAGGACCCCGACGTGGTTCTCGTCGGCGAAATCCGGGACCCCGAGACGGCCGAGATCGCGACCCGCGCCGCGCTGGTCGGGCGGCTGGTCCTGTCGACGATCCACACCAATGACTCTGTCTCCGCGATCAGCCGCCTCAAGGATCTCGGCGTCGCCCCCTACCTCATCGGCGCGACACTCCGCGGCGTGCTCTCTCAGCGCCTCGTCCGGCGTCTATGTGACGACTGCAAGGGGGCGGGATGCGGCGCCTGTAATCAAACCGGATATGCCGGACGAACGGTCATCTCCGAGCTTCTGAAAAACACACCAACCCTCGCAGAAGCAATCACGCAGCACTCGGACCCCGCTGAGTTGGCACGGATCGCGAAAGCCGGCGGCATGACGACGCTGGCTGAGAACGCCGATGAGCTGGTGCAAGGAATGAGAGTGGCCGAACTGGATGTGGTCAGAGTGACGGTCAGGGACGAGTAAGCATGTGCGTGCGACGAGGGCCTTGATGTAGAATCCCACTCCCTAGGGTCAGGATTCATAACCAATAGATGACGGTTGCTGCAAGCGCGATGGCCGAGAGGAAGACCTTCGGACACCTGTCGTAGCGAGTTGCCACGCGCCTCCAGTCTTTGAGCCTGCCGAACATGA
>NZ_JBARVQ010000479.1:0-4856 GCF_049646345.1 Albidovulum sp.
GTCCCGGCCCGGTGCTGACCCCCTTCATCCAGGCGCGGATCGATGCCGATCCTGATCCTGAAGCCAAGCGGCGGGAATACGCCGCGGCGACGCTATTGGGCCGGATTGCAAAACCAGAGGAAATCGCGGCCGTCGTCGCTTTTGTTGCCTCGGACCTAGCGTCCTTCATGACCGGCGCAGTGCTTGCTGTCGATGGTGGCGCGACGGCAATCTGAACCCTGCCGCGCCCGCACAGACCCGGCAAGAAACGAGAAGGGGCGCCCGTAGGCGCCCCCTTTCTTACGCGTTCCCGGGATTGCGCTTACTGTCCGCTCTTGAAGGTCGTCCAGGCGCGATTCAGGTCACGAAGAAACTCCGGCGAATAGGCCTTGATCGGATAAAGCTTGTCGCGCATCTCCTGCGAGGGATAGGTTCCAGGATCGTTGCGGATGTCGTCAATGACCAGCTCTGTCGCTGCGGCATTCGCGTTGGCATAATAGACATAATTGGTCACGCCCGCGATCACCTCAGGCTCAAGGATGTAATTGATGAAGGCCAGGGCCTCGTCGGGATGCGTCGCATCGACAGGGATGGCCATCACGTCAAGATAGACGTTCGTGCCTTCCTTCGGGATCGAATAGGTGACGTCCAGTGTCTTGCCGGCGCCATCGGCGCGCAGCAGGGCGATGCCGACATCACCGTTGTAGACAACGCCAAGGCACATCTCGCCCTGGGCGATGTCGTCGATGACCTTGCCGTTGTTGAAATGCGTAAGATAGGGCCGGATCGGTGCCAGAAGCGCCATTGCGGCCTCGATATCCTCTGGGGCTTCGCTGTGTGGGTCCTTGCCGAGATAGGTCAGCGCGGCCGGAACGATCTCGCGGGCGGAATCCAGTACGAAAACCCCGCAGTCAGCGAATTTGGCGACGATTTCGGGATTGAAAATCATCTCCCAGCTGTCGATCGGCGCATCCGGCATGCGTTTGGCAACTTCGGCATTGTCAACGACAATGCCGGTGGTGCCCCAGGTGTAGGGCACGGCATAATCATTGCCCGGATCGACCACCGCCAGAATCGACATGAACTGCGGGTCGATGTTGCCAAGATTTGTCAGTTTAGATTTGTCGACCTTCTGATAGGCGCCCGCCTCAATCTGGTTGGCCAGCCGGTTCGAGCCGGGGAAGACAACGTCATAGCCGCTGCCACCGGCCAAAAGCTTGGTCTCAAGCACATCGTTAGAATCGAAAGTGTCGTAGACCGGCTTGATACCGGAGCTCGCCTCGAAATCCGACAGTGTCGTTTCGCCGAAGTAGTCGGCCCAGTTGTAGATGTTGACGGACTTGTCCTGTGCCGATGCCGTCACCGCTGTGCTGGCGGCCAGCATGGTGCAGATCGAAATTGTCTTTAGAGTCATTTCGCCCCCCTTTTGAGCCTATCGTCGATCAGGTGTCCCACCTGTCTCATCGTCCCGAGTTTGCGAGAACTGACCGTTGGAACAATATGGCGATGCATATAGGGCCGCCGGTCAGCTCCGCTCGGCGGCGCGAACCTCGGCCTGCTGACGCAGAACCGCCCGTTTGGATATCAGCGAGGCGGTGATGACCCCGATAGCGACGATAGAGATGAGCAATGTCGACAGGGCATTGATTTCGGGGCTGACGCCCAGCCGGATCGAGGACCATATCTTGATCGGCAGCGTTGTCGTCGAAGGACCGGCGTTAAAGCTGGAGATCACCAGATTGTCGAGCGACAGCGTGAAGGCCAGCAGCCAGCCGGAAATCACTGCTGGTGCGATGATCGGCAGTGTCACCAGTCTGAAAGACTGCCCCGGCGTACAGCCCAAGTCCAGCGCCGCCTCTTCCAGCGAGCGATCGAAGGTGGCAAGGCGCGAGGAAACTACGACCGAGACAAAGCACATCGAAAAGGTGACGTGGGCGAGGATGATTGTGAACATCCCGCGATCTAAACCAATCGCGATGAAGAGCAACAACAGCGACAGGCCGGTGATCACTTCGGGCACGACCAGCGGCGCGTAGATCATGCCCGAAAACAATGTGCGACCGGAAAAGCGACCAGCGCGCACCAGCACCAGTGCCGCCATCGTCCCAAGGACCGTCGCCAGCGTCGAACTGATGATGGCGACCCTGAACGTGACCCACGCCGCATTGACGAAGGCCTCGTTGCGGAAGAGTTCGCCATACCACTTCGTGGAGAAGCCACCCCAGATCGTGACCAGTCGCGAGTCATTGAAACTGAAGGTAATCAGGATCAGCATCGGCAGATACAGGAACACGAACCCCAGCGTGACAGAAGTGGTGTTGAACCACGACATACGTTTCATTTCCCGGCCTCCCGTTGCCTTTGCTCGAGGCGCTGGAACATCACAATCGGGACGATAAGGATCAGCAGCAGAATGACCGCCACTGCCGAGGCCACCGGCCAATCCCGGTTGTTGAAGAACTCTTCCCAAAGCACGCGACCGATCATGATCGTGCTCGAACCCCCCAAAAGTTCAGGGATGACGAATTCGCCAACGGCAGGAATGAAGACCAAGAAACACCCCGCAATGACGCCGTTTTTGGAGAGTGGAAAGGTCACGAGCCAAAAGGCTGTTAGGCGCGAGCAGCCCAGATCCTCGGCCGCCTCAAGTAGCGAATCGTCGAAACGTTCCAGTGCCGAATAGATCGGCAGGATCATGAATGGCAGATAGGTGTAGACGATGCCGATATAGACGGCGGCATTTGTATTCAGGATCGTCAGCGGCTCCGAAATCAGGCCGAGCCCAAGCAGAAGCTGGTTCAGATACCCGTCGCTGGCCAGAATGCCGACCCAAGCATAGACGCGGATCAGAAAGCTTGTCCAGAACGGCAGGATGACGAGCATCATCAAGGTCGGGCGCCATTGCCGGGGGGCGCAGGCCATACCGTAGGCAACCGGATAGGCGACCAGCAGCGTCAGCACCGTCGCGGTCGTAGCGACCCGCAGCGAGTTGAGATAGGCCTTCCAGTAAAGATCATCTTCGGCAAGGAAGGCAAAATTCGCCAAATCGAGCCCGGACAGAAATGCCCGGAAACCTGTCCAACCCTGCGTTATGTCAAGATGCGGAGTATATGGCGGAATGGACATTGCGGCGTCGCTGAGGCTGATCTTGAAGACGATCAGGAACGGCACAAGAAACAGGGCTGCCAGCCAAAGGAACGGAACCGAGATAAGGCCAAGGCGGCGCATCGTGCTCAATCCTTCAACAGAACTGGGGCCGTGGCCGTCCAGCTTAGCCAGATCGAATCGTTCACCGACACATTGCGCCGTGACAGGCGTCTTGTGTTTGTCGTCTGAGCCTTGATCCTTCGGCCGCCCGCCAGTTCGACATGATAGGTCGACAGATTGCCCGTGTAGGCAATTTCGTGGACCCTGCCCTGCAAGAGGTTGGGTGACTCTGCCGGTTTCTCGGCGGAGATGGCGATCTTTTCCGGCCGGATCGACAGAAAGCAGGCCTGCCCGTTGTCCAACTGGATATCCGACTGCACATGCAGCTTGGGCTGCCCCTCGGCAAAGCTTATCGCATAACCGCCGGCTTCGGGTTCGGCCTTGCCCTCGATGATATTCACTTCGCCAATGAAATCGGCCACATAGACCGAGTTCGGCATCTCGTAGATCCGCGCTGGCGAATCGGCCTGGATGATCTTGCCGTGATCCATCACTGCCACTCGCGATGCCACGGTCATGGCCTCTTGCTGGTCGTGGGTCACGATGACGAAAGTGGTTCCTGTCCGCTTCTGGATGTCCATCAACTCAAGTTGCGTGGCCTGCCGCAGCTTGGCGTCCAAAGCGCCCATCGGTTCGTCGAGAAGAAGGAGTTTGGGGGCCTTCGCAAGGCTGCGCGCAAGCGCGACCCGCTGGCGCTGACCACCGGAAATCTGATGCGGTTTGCGGTGAACGAACTGCTCGAGCCGGGTCAGCTTCAGCATCTCGTCCACGCGCGCGGCAATCTGGTCCTTCGGCATGCGGTCACGTTTCAGCCCGAAGGCTATATTCTCCCACACCGACAGATGCGGGAACAGCGCGTAAGACTGGAACATCATGTTCACTGCGCGCTTGTTTGGCGGGATCGGTGCCAGGTCTTGGCCGTCTAGAGATATCGTGCCCTCAGTCGGGGTTTCGAAACCCGCCAGCATCCGCATCATCGTGGTCTTGCCGCACCCTGACGGGCCAAGAAGAGCAAAGAACTCGCCACTGTAGATGTCGAACGACTGGCTGTCGATTGCAGTGAAGTTACCAAAGCGTTTGGTCACATTCCTGAACTCGATCAATGGCCTGGCGCCCGGATCGTTCCAGGGTTCAATTGGTTCGGCCACCATCTGTTTCTCCTGAGTATGTCGGTCGCAAGGCCAGTTCACTGAATGGCAGCTGGCTCGCTCGCAGCCACCTCTCAAGTTCATGAAACAGTAGTCCAATCACCTGCTTCAACAATATGTAAGAACATATAGCCGATGTGTCGCGGGCGCTGCGGTCGGCCTTAGTCCCGACCAAGGTGCGCTGTCGTGACCATTCAATTTGACGCTGCCATGAAACCGCAACTCCGTCTTGTGGACAACCTTTGGCTATGTCCTTAAGCTGCCTTGGCAGGCTGGGTTTGCCACAGAGAGGGAGCAAGGTGTCAATGCATATCGATGGCTTGCAGGGGGGGGCAAAAATAGACTTCGCGCGAGTTCTCGACGCAATCGCGGATATGAACGATCAGGCCACGTTGAGCTGTTTTTTCGCGCAGCTTTGCGATTTGCTGAAACGCACGTGTTCGATCACTTCGCTTGCCGCATTCGAGTTCCGAAAGGACATGCAGCCACACTTGATTTTTGTCGATGGTCCAGGGGGCGGTG
>NZ_JBARVQ010000480.1:0-3709 GCF_049646345.1 Albidovulum sp.
ATGGAGAATCTCTTCACCCATGAGGGCCAAACCGGGCACGAAATCCTTTTCATTGCTGAAATCGTTTTTCCCCATGGGGCTTTCGACGGGCAGGACATAATCGAATTCACCGAGGATGACGGTACAAGCTGCACGGCGCGGTGGTACGCACCCGAGCAACTGGACGACGGCGGGATCAGCCTCTTCCCTTCGGGCCTGAAATCCCTCCTCCGCACGCTGTGAACGAAGAAAGACCCAATCACAAAACCCATAGGCCGCCCCCAAGGGCGGCCTATGCGCCTGGGCGCGCAAGTAGAGTTGGGCGCCCGAAGGCGCGAACTCAGCCTGCCTTGCGCTCTTCGATCCGGGCAGCGAGTGCTTCGGCCTGTGCGGCGATCTCGGCGAAGCTGTCGACGACGATATCAGGGATCACCGGCACCTCGACCTTGGCCGGATTGGCCCGCGCATCTGCCGCGACCCGTTCGGCGACGGCTGCCCGCTCATTGGCGGTGCGCAGCTGATCCTCTAGCCCTGCCGTCTTGTCGGCCAGCATCAGGCCCGCCATCAACAGCATCCGCGCCTCGGGCATGCGACCGATCTGGCCGATCAGCACGGCTGCCTCATTGTCCAGCATCTTCGCCGCAGAGCTCAGGAAATGCTCCTCGCCTTCCTGGCAGGCCACTTCGAAATCGCGGCCGCCGATCGTGATTTTCATCTCGGGCATCAGGCCACCTCTTCGATCAGCGGTTTCAATTCGGAAAGGATCTCTTCCATCTCGGCCACTTCGGCGGCCCTGGCGGCCCGCAATGCTTCCAGTTCGGTCTGCATGGAGCGGTTGATCAGATGCGGTTCGGCCACGCCCGCGCTTGCCGCTTCGCTCAGTGCCCGGTTGGCATCGGCCAGATCGGCGTTCAGCCGTTTCTGGCGTTGCAACTCTGCCCCCGCAGCATCGAGCTGCTGCGTGAGCCTCGCCACCTTGGCCTCAAGCGTGCCGACCATGGTTTCCTGCTTGTCCTTGATCGCGCGCACACGTTCGGTCAGCTGGGCAGTGGTGGTGCGCTCGGCATCCAGCGCTTCCTGCAGCGCGGTGGCATTTCCCGACTCTGCCGCCGGATCGCCTGCCGCGGCCTCAAATCCTGCCCCGATCCGTTCCAGCGCGGCGGACAACCGTCGCGCCAGCTCTGTCATTTCACTCATCTGTTCAGCCCCCATACCCTTTGTCACCTTACGCGCCCGGCTTTGGCGATATTTCCGTCCAGCCGATACGGACGAATCGGCCGGTGCCGCTGCAAATTGAGTTTAGACCAAAGCGGACGAGGATTTCTCCCCCTTTCCGGCCAATCGGTTAGGCGCTGCGCTTGATCTTGCCTTTCAGCCTGCTATCAAGCCGCGAAACTCTGCCATTTCAAAAAGGACAGTGCCCCGTGGATATCGTCACCCTTCGCAAGGACCATGCCGATCACTGGAGACGCGCCTGCGCGATCCGCGCTCTGGCCATGGACGCGGTTCAGGCCGCCAATTCGGGCCATCCCGGCATGCCGATGGGCATGGCCGATGTCGCGACCGTGCTGTTTGAAAAGCACCTCAAATTCGATGCGAGCCAGCCGAAATGGGCTGACCGCGACCGCTTCATCCTGTCCGCCGGTCACGGCTCCATGCTGATCTACGCACTCTTGCACCTGACCGGCTACAAGGACATGACGCTCGATCAGGTGAAGAACTTCCGCCAATGGGGCGCGATCACCGCCGGTCACCCCGAATACGGTCATGTTGACGGGGTCGAGACGACGACCGGCCCCCTCGGTCAGGGCATCTCCAACGCCGTCGGTTTCGCCATGGCCGAGGAATCGCTGCGCGCCCGTTTCGGCAAGAAGGTCGTGGATCACCACACCTGGGTCATTGCCGGGGACGGTTGTCTGATGGAGGGCATCAGCCATGAGGCGATCGGCCTTGCGGGCATGCAGAAGCTGTCGAAGCTGATCGTGCTCTGGGACAACAATGATATTTCCATCGACGGCAAGATCAGCATGTCGGACGTGACCGACCAGCGCGCCCGTTTCGCTGCCGCCGGCTGGAATGTATTGTCCTGCGATGGCCATGACCCCGTCGATATCGACCGCGCGATGACTGAAGCCAAAAGATCGGACCGCCCGGTCCTGATCGACTGCAAGACCCATATCGGCTTCGGCAGCCCGAAAAAGCAGGACACGGCAGGCGCCCATGGTTCGCCCCTTGGTCCCGATGAGATCAAGGTCACAAAAGAGATCTATGGCTGGCCCCATGCCGCCTTTGAGATCCCGGCCGATATCCTGAATGCCTGGCGCGCCATCGGTGCCCGTGGCGCTGCGGCCCGCAAGGACTGGGAAGAGCGTATTGCCGCGCTCTCGGCCAATCGTCGGGGAGAATTCGAGCGGCAGATGTCGGGCGCCGCGCCGAAGCGGCTGGCGGCCACGATCCGCGCGCTGAAGAAACAGAATTCCGACCTCGCCCCCAAGGTCGCGACCCGCAAGGCATCTGAGATGGTGCTGGAGGTGGTGAACCCGGTCATGCCCGAAACCATTGGTGGCTCGGCTGACCTCACCGGCTCGAACAACACCAAGACCGGCGATCTCGGCATCTTCAACCCGGAAAACCGCAAGGGCCGCTACGTGCATTTCGGCATCCGCGAACACGGGATGGCGGCGGCGATGAACGGCATGGCCTTGCATGGCGGCGTGCGCCCCTATGGCGGCACGTTCCTTTGCTTCACCGACTATGCCCGTGGCGCCATGCGTCTGTCGGCGCTGATGGGCGTACCTTCGGTCTATGTCATGACCCATGACAGCATCGGCCTGGGTGAAGACGGCCCGACCCACCAGCCGGTCGAACATCTTGCGATCTGCCGCGCCACGCCCAACACCTGGACCTTCCGCCCCGCCGACCTGATCGAGACGGCTGAAGCCTGGGAACTGGCGCTGACGTCGGAAAAGACACCTTCGGTGCTGGCCCTGTCGCGGCAGAACCTGCCGACGGTGCGGACCAAACATTCTGGCAAGAACCTGACCGCGCAGGGCGGCTACGTATTGCGCGAAGCCGAAGGCAAACGGCAGGCGATCCTGATGGCCACAGGGTCCGAGGTCGAAATCGCGCTGAAGGCCCGCGATCTGTTGCAGGCCCAAGGCATCGGCACCCGCGTCGTCTCCATGCCCTGCATGGAGCTTTTCACAGCGCAGGACGAGGCTTACCGCAAGAAGGTACTGCCCGCAGGTGCCGTACGCGTCGCCATCGAGGCGGCCGTGCGCCAGCCCTGGGACCGCTTCCTGCTGGGCGAGCGGGGCCGCGAGGCGAAGTCGGCCTTCGTCGGCATGGAGGGCTTCGGTGCCTCCGCCCCGGCTGAACGGCTTTATCAGGAGTTCGGCATTGCCGCCGAGGATGTCGTGACCAAGGTCAAGGCGCTGCTCTGATCGGAGACCGCAGGCTGGACGGGACAACGCGCCGCCCGTCCAACCCGATATGTCGGAGCTCCAAGCAGGTTGGAATGAGCCCTATGCGGTCTTCGACACGAGTGCAACGCAAGTCGGGCGGGGGCCTGCCCGTGGGGTGGCGCAGCGACCTGTATTCGGGGTGCTTTCTGCCCGCAAAGCCCCTCTGACCTCATGCGAAGCGCGCGATCTCAAAAGCGCCAGCCCGCCGGGACGGGCAGGCGCTCGCCCGGCGCCTTCGGCTTGTTCCCGGGCGAAGAGGCGTATCC
>NZ_JBARVQ010000481.1:0-27014 GCF_049646345.1 Albidovulum sp.
GTTGGGCCTTGCCGATGGCACCCTGCTTGAGGCGGGTATGGTTGACGGCAAATGGGTCACGAAGGTCGCCGAGGGCGCGAACGGATCCGAAGATGGCCTGAAAACCGGTGATATTCTGCTGAGTGAAACCAATACCGGCGCGGAATTCACCGATGCTGACGCCATCGAGACGGCAATGGCGGGTCTGACTGGAAATGGGGGCGAAACGGCAGCGTTTACCCTGATCCGGGACGGGAATGAAATGACGGTCGAAGTCGCTCTGGCGCGGCAGCCGTAATCGTATCGCGCGGCGGCGCCGGTGATCCGGCCCGCCGCAATCAATGAAGGGCTTTGTGCGGACCAAGATCCTGCGCAAGAGTGAGAGGAAACAGATACATAGGCCGGAAAGGCGGTGCGGCTCAGGAGGAAGAACCGCAATGTGCCCCTTCCGGGCGATGTTCGCGAAACAGAAACCGAAGCCGGACATGACCCGGCTTCTCTGACCGGCCGGACGCCGGACCTGGTGTGGATTATCAAGTTACTCTGGCGCGAACGCAGGTCGAGCGAAGAACAGAGCGAACACAAGAGACAATCTAACCGAATACGAAGACCCAAACCAACCTGCCGGGGAGAGGAGCCCACGGCCGGACAGGCTGATGCATGTCCGCGAACCGTTCTCCCCAAAATAGGAATGAAAGGAAGAACCGAATGCGGCAATGTGTGAAACTGTTAGGCACGTCGGCAATCGTGCTTACCCTCGGCGTCGGTGCTGCCATGGCACAAGAGGCTTGCAAATCCTATCGTGTCGCCCCCGGTGATACGCTTCTCAAGATCGCGCAGCAAGCCTACGGCAACGGCAACTACCGGATGATCTATGAGGCGAATACCGACCGGATCGGCTCGAACCCGAACCTGATCGAAGTCGGGTCGCTGCTGCGTCTGCCCTGTGCCGACGGTACCGTCGCAGAGGCCGCACCGGCGGTCGTGCCGGAAGCGACCGAAGCCGCCAAAGAGGCCGCCGCATCCGATGAAGGGCCGATCGTCCTGATCACCGGCAACGATTTCCCGCCGTTTACGGATGAAGGTCTGCCGGGGCGTGGTGTGTTCACCCAGCTTGTCGAAACGGCCGCCTTCCGCGCCGATGCCGAAAACAAGGTAGAGGTCAAATTCGTCAACGACTGGGATTCCCATCTTGACCTCTTGCTTCCGGTTCTGGCGTTCAATGGCTCGTTCCCGTGGTCCAAGCCCGAATGCGATCAGCCGGACTCATTGTCCGAGCACGACAAGAGCCGGTGCGAAAACTACCTGTTCTCTGATCCCTTCTACGAAGTTGTCGACGGTTTCTTTGCCCGCAAGGGGACCGGTTTCGACAGCGCGCTGAAGTATGAAGAGTTGCTTGGCACCCGCATCTGCCGGCCTGAAGGCTACTCGACAGCGCATCTTGATGCGGCGGGTCTTTCCGAGCCGATGGTCAAGATGTACCGCCCGGACCAGGTTCGGGACTGCTTCGATGGCCTCATGGCCGGGTCTGTTGACGTCATTTCGATTGACTCCATGGTGGCGGCAGACACGATTTCCACCCTGGGTCTGACGGATCAGGTGGTCGAGAACCAGAACCTTGGCGCGGTCAAGGAACTCTATGTTCTTGTTCACAAAAATCACCCCAGAGGCCAGGAGACGCTTGACCTTCTGAACGCCGGTCTGCGTGAAATGGTCAGCTCGGGTGAATGGTACGATATCGTTTCGACCGCGCTTCAGCGTCAGATGGCGGAAAAGGTCAACTGACCCTGAGGTTTTCAGACGTCACGACAGTAGCCTGCAGCGACGTGACGGTCGCGTCGCTGCCCCGCCGAAAATATCAATCATCAACGAGTTGCATCTGCCCCCACTGAACTTTCCGACAAAAGAGGGTTCCGACGACGAGATGACTGCTCAACAAAGGACGACGATCATGATGACATACGCAAAAACCAAGACGCTGTTGCTGGCCGGTGCCGCAATGGCGATGTTGCCCGGGCTGGCCGCTGCACAGGAAGCCTGTTCTTCCTACACGGTGAAGGACGGCGACAGCCTTGGCTCTATCGCCCAGGCGGCCTATGGGTCATTCGACTACCAGATGATCTTCAACGCCAACCGGAACGCGATCGAAAACCCCAACAGCCTCGATCCGGGCACGGTTCTTCAGCTTCCCTGTGAAGACGGTAACCTTTCCACTGACACCAAGGTGACCGACATTATCGAGAAGGAAGAAGAAAAGCAGGCGGCGCGCGCAAAGTCCAACATCTACGAACCGCCGATCAAACTGGTTTCGGGCAATGGCTGGGCACCCTTCACCGGTGAGGATCTGAAGGGCGGCGGCATGCTCGTCCGACTGGCAACGACGGCGCTGAACCGCGGCGGCAACGACCGCGAATTCAATCTGAGCTTTGTTGATGACTGGGCATCGCATTTCGAAACGTTGCTGCCGCTCGGCGCATTCGACGTATCGATCGCCTGGGTTATCCCGGCGGATTGTTCAAATCCGGACCAGCTTGATGACAACTCCAGGCTGCGCTGCACAACGCTTGATGCGTCGTTGCCGATCTATGAAACTGTGTCTGCCTACTGGTCGCGCTCGGACAGCGAATACGCCAATGTACAGTCGTTCTCAGACTATGCAGGGGCGACGATCTGTCGGCCTGAGAGCTGGTCGATCCTCGATCTGACCAGTGAAGGTCTGGTCGAACCGGTGGTGACCTACCTCCACCCGGCAACAGCGCGTGATTGCGTTGAAGCGGTTCTGAACGGCACGGCTGACATGACCTCGCTCGATCTCGAAACGGGCGGTGCTTCTGTCAACGAGGTTGCAGAAGCCGTTGGCGTGGTCCGGCCGAACCCGAACCTGTCAAAGCTGGAATCGCTGCACTTTATCACGCACAAGACCAACCCGCGCGGACGTGTCTATATCGCGATGCTCAACAAGGGTCTGAACGAGATGCGTGAAAGCGGCGAATGGTACGCGGTCATCGCTGACAGCCTTGCTGAGTTCAACAAAACCAAGCAGTAATTCTGATCCGCTTGAGAACAGGCCGCGCCCTTGCCATCGGGGGCGCGGTTTTTCATTTGTCGGCCCATGACAATATCTTTGAGTAACAACCGCGTTCGATCACGCTTTGGAAACAACAAAGTCATGTCATTTTTTGGCCCTATTGAAATGATCACAAGGTTACGGAGGAGTGAAGTCGGAGCTGCCTGACCTCCGCTCTGACGTCGCATTGAAAGGCGAGAACAATGGGAATATTTGGGAAGCTGCTTGGCCGATCAGGTCATGACGGGGAACCGTCGCAGGAACGTGGAATTGATGTATCCGATCTTAATGTGCCGCCGCTGTCTGACGCGGTAGATGCGCTGCGGACCAAGACGGTCCGGTTGAGTGACGATGATTTTGACGCAGGGGCCGAACTGGCATCCGCGCCAGCGCCGGAAGCGCCGGCTGCCGGGAAGACAGAAGCACCCTTGAATATCTGGGATCTGGACGGCGAATCTGCCCCGCCGACACCGGCGCCTGCAGCCCCGGTTGCTGCTGCCGAGCCCGCCCGCACAGAGCGGCCCGCGCCCTCCGCGCCGAGCCAGCTTGACGTGTCGCCGCGCGTTGGTGATGCGCCGGCCCGCAAGCGTCGGACCAAGACACGCCTTTTGGGCTTCGACAAGTCCGACGGTCAGGTTGTTGACCTGTTCAACAATCCGGTTCAGTCCTCGTCGCGGGGCAGCAAGTATCCGGTTGGCTGGGTCGTGGTCGTGAAAGGGCCGGGCCGTGGCGAATCGTTCACGTTGCAATCCGGCATGACCCAGATTGGCCGCGGTGACGATCAGACCGTTCAGCTCGATTTCGGCGACAATGCCATTTCGCGCACGAACCATGCTGCGATCGTCTATGACCCGGAAAGCCATCAGGTGTTCCTTGGCCATGGCGGCAAGAGCAACATTGTCCGGCTGAACAGCAAGCCGGTCATCAGCAACGAGGTTCTCAGCAACGGCGATCTGATCCGCCTTGGGGAAACCACTTTGCGCTTCGTCGCCCTGTGTGACGCGGACTTCAACTGGGATGGTGAGGACAGCGAGGAGGCGGATAATGTGGAGATCGCCTGAACCGCGTTTTGACGTCGCCTCTGCAATCTGCCAGGGCGGTCGGGACTATCAAGAAGATGCGATTGTCACCGACTTCCCGGCGGGAACGGATATCGGCGTCGTGGTTCTGGCGGACGGCATGGGGGGTCATGCCGCCGGAGACGTAGCTTCGAAGATCGTTGTGACCGAGGTCTTCAGTGAGCTGAAATTCGAAAGCGCCAACTTTCAGGAATATGAGGGGGAAGTCCCGAACTACCTGACCTCGGCCGCATCCAATGCAAATGCCTGTGTCCGCGACTATGTCGTCGACAATCCGAAGACCCGCGGGATGGGGGCCACTCTGGTCTCGCTCGTCATGGTCGAGAACCGGATGTACTGGATGTCGATCGGGGATTCGCCGCTCTATCATCTGCGCAGTGGCAAGCTGCGTCAGTTGAACGAGGATCACTCGATGGCGCCGCAGATCGATGCGATGGTCAAGTCGGGTCTGATCGATCCGGAAACCGGGAAAAACCATCCCGACCGGAACTGTCTGACCTCGGTGATCCTCGGCGATCGGGTGTCGCGTTCGGATTGTCCGAAAACCCCGTTCACCCTTGACGTCGGCGATATCGTCGTCGTGTCGAGCGACGGTCTTCAGTATCTCGACGAGGCCCGGATCGAGAAGATCCTGCAGAAATATCGCCGTCGCAAAAGCGCGGAGATCGCAGAACATCTTCTGGCCGCGATCAATGAACTTGCCGATCCCGATCAGGACAACGTGTCCTTCGCGGTCATCAAGCTCAACCACAACAAGCCGGTCACACAGGCGACGCGCCGCAAGCCGATCGATCTTGTCGGCGATGCCTCGGCCGGTTCGACGCGTGTGGTCTCTCTCGACGGGAACGGTTATGGTGACGCAGAAAATGCCACTGATGCGGATGCTGCCACCGAGGCAGAGGAACGTCCCGAACCATTCAGGCTGGTCGCCGGAGGGAAGTAATCTTGTCCGACACGCAACGTGTTGATGTCGCAAAAGCACTTACCGGGATCCTGTCGCAAGGCAGGATCCCGGACAACTTGCGGCCAAGTGCCGAAGCCCTGATTTCCCGTTTGACCAAGCCCGTCCGCGTGACGGTCTTTGGCTTTCCGGGGTCCGGAAAATCGAGCCTTGTGAATCTGCTGCTGGGCAGTCAGGTCCTGAAGGCGGACGACCGGCTTCCGACAACCCAGTTCACATGGGGCGAAGAGCCGAATACACGGTGCACGATGGCCGATGGCAGCACCAGCGTTTTCCCGCATGTCAATACGGCCGAGATCGCCGCGCAGGCGCCGATCTTTGTCAAGGCCGAGCTGCCTTTGCCGGCGCTTGGCAAGATCAGCGTGATGGAAGTGGTCGCCCAGACCGCCGAGGATGTCCGCCGGGCACTGCACTGGGCTTCCAGCCGGACGGATATCGCGATCTGGTGCAGCCAGAAATTCAACTCGGCCGAGCAGGCCCTTTGGGGCACGGCCACGGACGACATGAAAGACCACGGTTTTCTTGCCGTGACAAAGGCAGATGAGCTGGTCGCTCAGGGTGTTCTCGACGCGACATTGGCGAACCTGCAGGAACGCGGCGCCGAGGAGTTCAACCGCGTCCTTCCGATCGCGACCCTCGATGCCATTGCGGCGCGGCGTGAGGATGGGTCGATTGACAAGGATCAGCTGACGCGGAGCGGCGGCCGGGCGCTGATCGCCGCGATCCTGCGCGAAGTGGATCTGGGCCATCAGGCCGCAAGGGATCAGGCCGATATCCTGTTGCAGCAGTTCGGGGACGGTGCCGCCGTGACCGACGAAGCACCCAAGGTGGATGCCGCAGTGAATCCGATGCCCGAGCCCGAGGCTCTGCCCGAGATCGAGGTGGAGGCGGCACCTGCCGAGGCCTCCGATTTGGAAGAGGCCGCCGAGCTGTCTGAGGTTGAAGCGACGCCTGAACCGTCCGGCAGTCAGGATGCGGGCGTGGCCGGGCTCAGCCCCGTTGCGCGGTCGGCCTATCAAGAGGCGATCCGTCGTCTTTCCCGTCACGGTCGGGACGCGGCCGAGGCGATGAAGGCATCGGGTGCGCTCGACACTGTTCAGCTTGTGGATGACACGGTGGAATCGGTGCAGTGGCTTTCGGACTACCTTGGGGAAAAAACCGGCGATGACGCCACCATCGAACGGATGCGCGACGCGGCTTTCGATGCTGCGGATCTGTTGCAGCTGATGCAGATGGAAAACGACACCAATTCCGTGAAAGAGTCGATCAGCATCGCCATTCAGTTGAAACGAGAGATGGAAGCCGCACTTGCTGCATAACCTTGGCGCGAATCGTGCTATGTGTTTACAATCAATGGGTTGCCTACAAGAGCTTTTAACAGAACAACTGAACAGGAGGTCAAAGTTAATTCAAACCGCCGCCCCAATTTCGCCTCTCAATCCTGATTGTTCTGAAAATGGAACCATGGGTGGGATTTCCAGAGGATAATGGCGGTGTGAGTTGACGATGTTTGACCCGACCAAAGGACGAAGTGATCCAAGATGAGCGATGAAGCAAAGACCCTTCGCGACGGTGATGACGGCGCCGCCCTTGGTTTCATGAAGATCGGTCAGGACAGGTTCTTTGGCCTGCGGGGGGAGATCGGCGAGCTGACCGATACGCTTCTCGATGTCGAGGCACTCAGCCCGACCGGGTCGGACAAGCTGGTCTCCAAGCTTATCCGTGAACTTCAGGAATTTGAGCCCGCCATTACCATGGTCGGGCAGATCAAATCCGGGAAAACCTCGCTCGTAAACGCGATGGTCGGGCGGCCGGGATTGCTTCCGGCCGATGTGAACCCCTGGACCTCGGTCGTGACCTCGCTGCATCTCAACGTGCCGCAGGAAGAGGATGCGGCGGTTGCGTCGTTCCAGTTCTTCAATGCCAATGAATGGGATCACCTCGTTTCGAACGGTGGCCGGATCGGTGAATTGTCGATGCGGGCCGGGGCGGATGAAGAGCTGCAGAAGGTGCACGAACAGGTCACCGCGATGCGGGAAAAGACGCGCACCCGGCTGGGGAGGCGGTTCGAACTGCTTCTTGGCCAGCGGCATGACTACCGGCATCTCGATGACGAGCTGATGCAGCGTTATGTCTGCCTTGGCGACGATTTTGACGATATCTCACCTGACGAACAGCAGGGCCGTTTCGCTGACATCACCAAATCGGCGGACCTCTATCTGAAAGCGCCTGCGCTTCCTACGGCCCTGTGCATCCGCGATACGCCGGGCGTGAACGATACGTTCATGATGCGCGAGCAGATCACGATCAAGTCGCTGCGCGACAGCCGTCTTTGCGTCGTTGTCCTGTCGGCCTCACAGGCGCTCAGCTCGGTCGATATGGGGCTGATCCGTCTGATCTCGAACATGAAATCCGACGGCGTGGTGATCTTTGTGAACCGGATAGACGAATTGTCCGATCCAAGCACCCAGCTTTCGGATATCCGTGACAGCATCATCGCGACACTGGCAAAGTGGAACGGACCGAAAGACCCCAAGATTGTTTTCGGCAGCGCCTATTGGGCGAATGCCGCTTTGTCGGACAGCGTGGACAGTATCGTCGAAGACAGTGCCGAGGCGCTTCGGAAATGTGCCAAGGCAGTTCTGGGCGAAGACGACGCTGACCTGACATCGCGTGAGCTGATCTGGCAGCTGTCCGGCGTGCCGCATCTTTTCGATACGCTCGGGGGACGGATTGCCGAAGGGCCGGGTGCCCGCCTTATGACCGGAATCAGGCAGCGGGCCTGCAACCATGTCTCGGGCCTGCGCGCCGCCTGCACGGTGGCGTCGATGCGCATCGATGGCAATTCGATTCAGATGATGGAAGCGTCGGCACTTTCCGACCTTCTCGGCAAGATCGAGGCGGCGGCAATGCAGCGTCTGGATCATGAACTGGACAAGGTGTTTTCGTCCTTTTCCGGGCGGGTTGACCAATCCCATGCCCGGTTCCTTGACCGGGCGCTGGAATCGCTTTTGCAGCATCTGGAACAGAATGGTGAGGACGAAGTCTGGCAATACAGTCCGGACGGTCTGCGCATGCTTTTGCGCACCAGCTATCAGGTTCTGCGCAAGAACCTGACCGTGGCTTGCGAATCCGTCTATGGTGCTGCCGCAAAGGAAATCACGGCTGCCTATAGCAAGGCAGTGTCGGTCGGTGTCGACGGGTTCAGTGTTCGCGCCCCGAACCCGCCTGAAGTGCCGGCACCGGTATCGCTCGGCGCGACGATTGCGCTCGATCTGCAAACGTCCTGGTGGAACGGCTGGTGGAAACGTCGCCGCGGCTACCGCGCCTATGCAAGCGGGTTCCACAGCCTGATCGAAGCGGAAACCAAACCGATCATCAGCGATCTGAAGGATCGGCAGGCGACCGAAATCCGGCAATCGGCCAGAGACAGTCTGGCAGAGTTCCTGACAGAACAGCGTTCGATCCTCATGGATATCGCCGACAAGGCGCATCTCAGCATGGGCGACCTCAACAGCCTCTTTGGTATCAAGTCCCAGAACGAACGCGCCGAGATACTTGATGTGATCTACGACGAACTGAGCAGCGGCGATGAGCCGAAACAAGACACGGGCGATGCCACCCCGCGAGAAGGAGCAGCCGCATGACAGGCGACGAAACCGAGATCCGCAAACCGCGTATCGCCATCATGGGCGAGTTCAGCGCAGGCAAGAGCACGCTTTCGAACCTGCTTCTCGGCCAACGTGCTTTGCCGGAAAAGGTCACCGCAACGCGGTTGCCGCCGGTGTGGATGGTGGCCGGTTCTGATGAACCCTTCCGCGTCGATACCGCGGCTGAGGAACATCCCGTCTTTCTGGACAGTCTGGAGGACGTGCCGCTTGAGGAAACGCTCTATATCCAGCTGCAGTTCGAGACGGAAATCCTCGACCATTGCGACCTGATCGACTTTCCCGGCATCTCGGATCCGAACATGTCGTCCGATATCTGGGAACGTATGCTGGGCGAGGTGGACGGCGTTCTGTGGTGTACCCATGCGACCCAGGCCTGGCGCCAGTCCGAGGCCGCCGTTTGGGGTATGATCCCCGAGCACGTCCGCCAGAACAGCCTGTTGCTGATCACCCGCTTCGACAAGCTGATCAATGACAAGGACAAGGCCCGCGTCCGGACCCGGGTGGCCAAGGAAACCCAGGGGCTCTTTGCCGGGCTCTATCCGATTTCCCTGACCCAGGCCCTTGCAGCCGACGAAGGTAGCGAGCTGTGGGAAACGTCTGGTGCGCATGCCTTCTATGCCGCGCTGGCGGGGATTGTCGAACGTATTGCCGAAGGCGGCTATGCACCGGCACCTGCGCCCGAACCGGCACCTGCGCCCATCGCGATGGCTGAGCCTGAACCCGCTCCGGCGCGGCCACAGGCCATGGAACCGGCGGAACCGCCCGCTTCCGTTGCACCTGCTGCCAATGTGCATGCGCTGCAGATCGAACCGGCCGAAGATATTGCCGAGGACCAGCCCGCAGAGGACGCACCAGAGGACATCGCCACAGAAGCGGATGATGGGCGCATCATTCCGCGCCGTGTCCGGCCGAACGGATTTGCACGTACCGCCCGCCCCAGCGCCTCCGACGCCCGGGCCATCATGCATGACCGCATGCCGTCACGTCCGGCCGAGAACGGCGGGGGGGCGTCCGATCTTGAACATTTGCGCGCGGAATTCCGGCGTCCGGAAGAGGGCGCGGTTTCGAACTGAAGGGCGAAACCGTTGCAACCCGCCCTCACCAATGACGCGAAGGGCAGAGCGGGCTTTCCCCTCGGGCTAAACTGCGGTAATTCATGCCTTATCGGGGCAAGGCGTGGCTGGCATGGTATCTGACGAACTCGACGCACTTCAGAACCGCTTTCCGGTGTGCAAGACGCTCGCCTATGCGGACCTGACCACGGGCATGGTTCTGGTCACGAACAGCAATACGCCATTGGAACGTCACGGTCTGAACCAGCTCAGCGCGGATGCTGCGCTGCTTCTGGGCGGGGCTGATGATACACCGCAAATCGGCGCCGGGGTCGCGGCCTCGGCAATCGTCAGCAGTCAGGACGCGGTCAGCGTCTTTCTGCGCGCCGAAGGGCATCCGAACGATGCGCTCCTTTGTACCGGCGGCGGCGACCTTGATCTCGCCGCGTTCATCCCCGAAGCACAGGCCTGTCTGAAAAGGATCAGCGAAAATGGCTGATCTGCGACGCAGGCACACATCATCAGCAAGGTTGCATCCGTGATCGACGAACGAGCAGTTGCAAAAAAATTGGCGGTTCTTGGCGGTGAAAAGCCGATCTTCCGGGATGGCGGTCGGGTGATATCGAACGGCATCCTGCCGCCGCCCCTGACGGCGGTTCTGGACGAGATCGACAACACGGTCCTGAAACGCCGCCTGACCTTCCGCGCGGGCGACAGCACCCTGTCCTTCGTCGTCGCTGGTCGCCGCCTGATGAATCTCGTCTCCGCCTCGCCGGACCTGTCGATGGCCCAGCCCCTTATCGGCACGGCTTTGTCGCATGACGATGAAGACACGTTCGAAACCGTCGCGGCGGCGATCGTTGCCCTGACCGAGGACGAACGTCCGATCCTGGTTGAAAGCACGCATTCCGAGGAAAGCGGCGTTCATACCAATATCGGCATTCCGATTGACCGGATGACCGAGCTGATGGGCATCGATCTGGCCGACAAGACCCAGCCGATGCAACATTTCATTGATGCCTGTGAAGAATACTATTCTGCCTGCCTCTTCTGGGTCGGCGGTATCTGGATCGGCCAGTCCGAGGATGAAGCCCTTCTGGCCCGTCTGCGGGTGGTCGCGGACACTCAGTGGGACCGGTTTCGAGATGCCTATGGCAAGAACGGTCATTCAGCTGATACGCCGCGCCTTATCATCCTCGACCGTGCGCTGGACGAGGATGGGTCGGTGACCGCCGCCTGGGCCGATGGCGAATATGCCATCTTCGCCCATGATCAAAGCGATGCGGCCGAAATTCACGCCACCTGGCGGCGTATCTTCACCTTCTGACCCCGCCTGAAGCGTTTTGGGTTTTCGTTGAGACACTGTAGACCCGAAACGCCATAGGTCGGGATCATTCCCGGATATAGTGCAACCCGGTGAACCCTTGCCGGTAGGATGCGACCTCATCTGCCAGGCTGGCTGGATCATTGGCCCTTAACCCGGCGGCGATCAGACGGGCGAGTTCGGGCGCATGGTCTTCGGTTACGCCACGCCGGACCAGTTCCGGCGTGCCGATCCTGAGGCCGTTCATGTCGCCGGGAACCTCCGCGATGGGCAGGCCGATGCCACAGGCCAGAAACCCCGCTTTGCGCAGCGTTTTCGATGCCGCCTGTCCGCCGCCGAACCCGGCCGCCTCAACCGCGAACTGATGCGATGCCGTGTGGCCGCGGTCGGCGGCGAAGACCGGCAGACCTTCAGCCGCAAGCGCCCGGGCCACCGCCTGCGCCACCGAGATCATCCTGGCCGCATAGGCTGCCCCATGCTTGCGCCAGTCGAGCAGCGACAGGGCAAGGGCCGCCACCCGACCAGCGTCGAAATTCGCGGTCATTCCGGGAAAGGCGATGTGGTCGAGTGCCTCGGCGATGTCTGCATCATTGGTCACGGCCAGCCCGCCGGCCGGTCCGCCAAGGCTTTTATAGGTCGAAAAGGTCATCAGATGCGCGCCTTCGGCCAGTGGATTGGCCCAGGCACCACCCGCGATGATGCCACATTGATGCGCCGCGTCGAACAGCACTTTCGCCCCGACCTCATCGGCGATGGCGCGCACCTCACGCACCGGATGCGGGAAAAGGTTCAGCGACCCGCCGATGGTGATCAGCTTTGGCCGCACCTTCAGGGCCAGATCGCGCAAAGCGTCGAGATCGACGGTATAGCCACTGGCATCGGTGGGGGCGGGGTGTATCTCAAGCCCGTAAAGCCCCGCGCAACCCGCCTTGTGATGGGTGACATGACCGCCGATGGCAGCGGGCGGCGCGATGATCGTATCGCCGGGTTTCGCCATCGCCATGAAGCCGTAAAGGTTGGCCATGGCGCCCGAAAACACGCGGATTTCGGCATAACGCGCCTTGAACACCTCGGCGGCCAGTTCGGCGCAGATGACCTCGATCTCCTCGATTGCCTCCAGCCCCATCTCATACTTGTCGCCCGGATAGCCGAGCGACGGACGGGTGCCGAGACCGCGCGCCAGAACCGCCTCGGCGGCGGGGTTCATGACATTGGTAGCCGGGTTGAGGTTGAAGCAGTCGCGGTCATGGATCTCCAGATTGCGCGCGATCAGCCGGTCGATCCGGGCCGCGACCTCGTTTCCGGGCGCGGCGGTATCGGCGGCCTGTTGCTGGATCAGGGCTTCGCAATCGGCGGGCACCCAGGGGCGGGGGGCAAGGTGGGGCATGGTGTTTCTCCTTCGGTTGCCGACAGGGAAACAGGTTGGACTTGCCCTCGCAAATCAGATTTGTAAAAATTTAGCCGTAGAAAATCTGAGGCTGATATGCCCGTTGCCCCGCCCCGCCCCAAAGGTCTGCCGCTGAATGCCCTGCGTGCGTTTGAGGCGGCCGCGCGGCTTGGCGGATTTGCTGCCGCTGCTATCGAGCTTGGTGTCACGGCGGGGGCGGTCACCGCCCATGTCAAGGCGCTGGAGGACAGTCTGGGCGCGCCGCTCTTTGAACGCCATGCCCAGGGCGTGCGTCTGACGGGACTTGGTGCGCGGGTTCTGCCCGCTTTCACGCGAGCCTTTGATGCGCTTGGCCTTGCCGTTCAGAGCCTGCGCACCGAGGCCGCACCACGCACCGTCCATATCGCGACCCTGCCAGCCATCGCCCAGCTCTGGCTGTCGCCACGCCTGCCTGCGATCCGTGCCGCCGCGCCGGAAATAACCATTTCCATCACCGCGATGGAGACGCCGCCCGACCTGAAACGGGCGCCCTTTGATTTCAACCTGTTCTACCGCCGGGGAGGGGCGGGGCAGGGGCTGACCCCCGATGTGATCTTTCCCGTCTGCGCCCCGGCACTGGCCGATCGCCTGACCCGTCCCGAAGATCTGGCGGGCCTTCCCTGTCTTGCTGACAGTGTCTGGGCGGATGACTGGCGGCTTTGGGCCCGGGCGGCGGGTCTTGAAGCTTTCAGCCCGCGCGGGCCGGTCTTTTCGCTCTATGCGCTGGCGGTTGAAGAAGCGGTGAATGGTGCCGGCGTGCTGATGGGGCATGGCGCGCTGGTTGCGGCGCATCTGGCAAGCGGTGCGCTGGTGGCGCCGTTCGATGTCGAGCACCGCCTGGACCGCGACCTTACCCTCTGGTCCGCGAGACCGCTTCGCCCCGACAGCCCGGCAGCGCGCGTGGCCGAGTGGCTGGCATCGGTCGGGTAAGGTGGGTTTAAACCCACCTTGCGGCGGAAAATCACGAAAAATCAATGATCTGAAACACTGATCGGCAAATGCGGGGCCTTGTGTAAGGTGGGTTTAAACCCACCTTACTTATAGGAAAGTGATCAGCCGAAAGCTGCCTCCAGCGCGATTTCGACCATGTCGCCGAAGCTGCGTTCGCGGTCCTCGGCGGGCAGGGCTTCATGGGTCTTGAGGTGGTCCGAGATGGTCAGAACCGCCAGCGCCCGAACGCCATGCCGCGCGGCGACAGTGTAAAGTTCGGCCGCTTCCATCTCGACACAAAGAACCCCGTGGCGTTCCAGCATTTCGGTCAGATCGGGCCGTTCGTCATAGAACACATCCGAGGAATAGATGCCGCCGACATGGGCCGGCGTGCCCCGTGCCCGTGCCGCCGCCACCGCCTTTTCCAGCAGCCCGTAATCGGCGCAGGGGGCATATTGCATCTCGCGGAAAAACCCGCGCGAGGGGGTGGACAGCGTCGATGCGGTCATCGCGATCACCACGTCGCGGACCTTGACGTGATCGAGCATTGCCCCCGCAGAACCAATACGAATCAACGTCTTGGCCCCATATTCGCGGATCAGCTCATTTGCGTAGATGGAAAGTGACGGCATCCCCATGCCCGAGCCGTGAATCGTCACCCGGTTGCCCTTCCAGGTGCCGGTAAAGGCGAACATGCCACGGACCTGATTGACCAGAACCGGATCGGTCAGAAAGGTTTCGGCTGCCCATTTCGCGCGGCGTGGATCACCGGGCATCAGGACGGTTTCGGCAATCTCGCCGGGCTTGGCTCCGATATGGGGGGTCATGGCGTCCTCGTCTGTTGGATCGGAGGAGTATAGGCGGGGATTGTCGAGAGGTGAAAGGGCAGAGAGCATTGGCGCGGATATTCTCGTAACACTATGTTTTTTCTGAAAACCCCGGGTCTGCAAAGCGTCGGCATTTTGTCGGCAAAACGTATGGCAGATGAACGGGCCGCCGGAGTATGGGCGTCTGGCGCGCGCGCAAGTCGGCACGTTACGCAATGTGGCCGCGCGCGACTTTTGTATCCTGCCTGATGCGACGGACTGGAAGACAGATGCGCGGTTGAATGCGCTTTGGGGTCAGATCAACCGACCCGATCGCCCTTTACCCAGACGCCAAGCACCGATCCCGATCCCGATCCCGATGTGGCGGCGCGGCGCACGCGCAGCAGGTCGGCGCGGGCTCCGGGGATGAGCCGCCCCCGGTCGGTCAGGCCAACCGCGCAGGCCGGATTGGCCGTAACAGTGCGGATGCCGCGCGCCACATCGCCCCAGAGATCGCCGAGAAAGAGTGCCGATCCCAGCAGCGAAGAGGGCACGTAATCTGAGGAAACGATGTCCAGAAGGTCGGCGTCGGCCAGCACATGTGCTGCGACATTGCCTGAATGCGACCCGCCACGAATGAGGTTGGGTGCCCCCATCATCACCGCGATACCATGCGCGCGGCAGGCCTCGGCGGCTTCAAACGTCGTCGGGAATTCGGCGAACTGCACGCCATGTCCGACCGAACGGGCGACCTGCGCCGCCGTGGTGTCGTCATGCGAGGCGAGCGTCGCGCCAAAGCGCCGGGCGGCGGCGACCGCTGCCTTTTCATGATCAGCGCCCAGCCGTTCACGTAACGCGATCTGGCTTTCGACATGGGCCAGGAATTCATCCTCGGTCAGCCCGTGTTTGCCGCGCACATAGGTGCGCAGTTGCGCCAGATCGCGGAACTGGCGTTCGCCCGGTGTGTGATCCATCAGGCTGACGATGCCGATCCGGTCATCCGCGCCGAATTTGTCCAGCTCCTCGATCAGGGTCTCGGAACAGACCTCGGCGCGCAGATGGATGAAATGGCTGATCCGCAGCGCATTCGCCGCGCGCATCTGCAAAAGTTCATCGGCCAGCTGGCGAGCATATTCGCCATAATTCGTCTTGCCGTCCGACACGACCGAACCAACGCGAAGCGCGTCGAACACCGTGGTGACGCCGACCGAACACAACTCGGCGTCATGGGCGAGGATGGCGGCGCCATGCGGCCAGTCGACGGCCGGGCGCGGTTGCAGGTGGCGTTCGATATTGTCGGTATGAAGTTCGACCAGTCCGGGCATGACCAGATCGCCCTCGCAATCGATGGCGTCGGGCGGGACGGCTGTTCCCGCCGCGATATCTGCGATCATGCCACCGCGCATGACAAGCGATCCGGTGATCACCTCGGTCGGCAGAACGATATTGGCGTTGGCGAGGATGGTTTCGGTCACGGGCGGACTCCGGCAGAATGGTCAGCGCTTCTTTCGCAGGCGAATGTTACATTGCGGTGACACGCCTGTGCCAATGGGGCTGAATGAAAATGATGAAACGCTATGCGATCTACTATGCGCCTGCTGAGGGGCCCTTCGCGGGGGCGGCGGCATGCTGGCTTGGCCGGGATGCAGCGACGGACCGCGATGTCGCGCAGCCCGCGATTGCCGGTTGCGATCTTGCCTCGCTGACGGACGCGCCGCGCCGCTACGGTTTTCATGGCACGCTGAAGCCGCCTTTCCGGCTGACGGGGACGGACCCCGCCGGGCTTGAGGCCGCTCTGACCGATGTCGCGGCAAAGCAGGCCCCTGTCATGGCGGGCCCGCTTGCGGTGGCCCGGATCGGCCACTTTCTGGCGCTTGTCCCTGCCGAGCCATTGGCTGGCATCAAGGCCCTGGCGGCGCGCGTGGTCGAGGTTTTTGAGCCCTGCCGTGCGCCTTTGAGCGAGGCCGAATATGCGCGGCGTCGGCCCGAAAGCCTGACGGCGCGGCAGCGCGCTCTGCTCGACCTCTACGGCTATCCCTATGTGATGGAGGAATTCCGCTTTCACCTGACCCTGACCGGCCCGATGGATGCGGGGATACCGGCGGTGGAAGCCGCAGCGCGGGATTGGTTCGCACCCTATCTGACCGCGCCCTTCCGGATCGCTGATCTTTGCCTGTTCGGCGAGGATGAGGCGGGGCTGTTCCATCTTCTGTCCCGTCACGCCCTGACGGGCTGAAGCAGGTCCGCAAGTCGTGCGATGCCCTCTTCGGGCCGGCCGTCATTCGACACTGTCCTCGCAGTCAAACCTGCGGGCAGGGCGAAATCGGCGCGGGCCAGTCTGCCTGCAATCTCATCGGCATCTTCGCGGCCCCGCGCAGCTAGGCGGCTGGCAAGGATGCCGGGTGAGACGGTGACGACGATAACCTCCAGCGCCGGGTGACGCGCGGCGATCCGGGGCAGTGCCGCGCGCGAGCCGTTGAAGATGACAGTGCCACCGGTCATCAGCGCGGCAAGCTCCCGGTGCCGAAGACCGTAGCACAGGCCATGCGCCTCCCAGTGCAGCGCGAAGGCACCGCCTGCGCGCAAGGCTGCGAATTGCGCGGGCACCACGCTTTCGAATGGCTCGGTTTCCGCCGAGGCCGGGCGCGAGATGGTGCGCCGAGCGATATGCACCTCGGGGCAGGCACGGGCGAGACCGGCCAGCAGCGTGTCCTTGCCCGCGCCCGACGGGCCGACAAGTGCGATCAGACGACCGGTGCCCGGCATGTCAGGCCGCCCGCGCCGGGGTAAAGCGGGTCACGTCGACCTCGCGGTCGCAAACCCGCGCCCGGGCGGCTTCATCATGAAAGATGCCGATGATCGCGGCACCGCGCGCCTTGGCCTCTTCGATCAGCCGCAGCACCACCTCGCGGTTCGTGGCGTCGAGCGAGGCGGTCGGTTCATCAAGCAGCATCGCCGGATAGGCATGGGCAAAGCCACGCGCGATATTCACGCGCTGCTGTTCGCCGCCCGAGAATGTAGTGGGCGAAAGCTGCCAGAGCGGTTCGGGGATGTTGAGCATCTTCAGCAGTGCCTCGGCGCGGGCATGGGCCGCCGCCGCATCGGTGCCAAGGGCCAGCAGCGGCTCGGCCACAACCGTCCGCGTCGGCACCCTTGGCACCACGCGCAGGAACTGGCTGACATAACCCAGTGTTTCGCGCCTTAGCCGGATGATCTCACGCGGGGTGGCGCGGGTGATGTCGGTACCTTCCACCCGGATCGCACCACCGGCGGCAAGGTAATTCCCATAGATCATCCGCATCAGGGTGGACTTGCCCGAACCGGATTGACCGGTCAGCGCCACGCATTCGCCGGGGCCGACATTCAGTTCCGCCCCCGCCATCACCGGGATGATCGCGCCGCCCTGATTGTGGAGGGTGAAGGCTTTCGACAGGTTTTCAATCTCGATCATCGCGTCAGACCTGCAATACGGAGGAAACAAGAAGCTGGGTATAGGCGGCCTGAGGATCGTCGAGGACCTGATCGGTCAGCCCCGCTTCGATCACCCGC
Organism: Albidovulum sp.; assembly: GCF_049646345.1. GTDB lineage: Bacteria > Pseudomonadota > Alphaproteobacteria > Rhodobacterales > Rhodobacteraceae > Albidovulum. The sequence continues at coordinate 17,845 of NZ_JBARVQ010000481.1, forward strand.
CCGTCTTTCATCACCATCAGCCGGTCGGCCAGAAGCCGGGCGACGGCAAGGTCATGGGTGACGATGATCACCGAAAGCCCCATATCCCGGACAAGGCCGCGCAAAAGGTCCAGAAGCCGTGCCTGCACGCTGACATCAAGCCCGCCGGTCGGTTCATCCATGAAGACAAGGCGGGGGCCGGTCACAAGGTTGCGGGCGATCTGCAGGCGCTGTTGCATGCCGCCCGAAAAGGCGCGCGGGCGGTCGTCGATGCGATCGGCGGCAATTTCGACCCGGCCCAGCCAGTCGGTCGCACTTTCGCGGATCGCCCCGTAATTCCGTGCGCCCACCGCCATCAGCCGTTCGCCGACATTACCGCCGGCAGAAACCCCCATGCGCAAACCGTCGCGCGGGTTCTGGTGGACAAAGGCCCATTCGGTGCGCGAGAGTCGCCGCTGATCCGGTTCCGGCATCAGGACTGTATCGACCATACGGCCTTGCGTGCCATAGATCACGCGGCCCGCATCGGGGCGGATATGACCGGCAAGACAGCCCAGAAGCGTCGATTTGCCCGATCCGCTTTCGCCGACAATGCCCAGAACCTCACCCGGCCAAAGATCGAAGCTGACATTGGCGCAGCCACGCCCGCCCCCGTAGGACTTCGTCAGGCCACCGACCGACAGCAGCGGCAGTTCGGTCGCGGCGGTCAGCGTGCCGATATCGGGGTCATGCGCAGTCATGCGGCCTCTCCTTTCGGGGTCAGTCGTCCGTGATGGCCTTCCGCCCGGCGGGAGGTGCAGAAATCGGTGTCGGAACAGACAAACATCCGCCCGCCTGCATCATCGGTGATGACCTCATCGAGATAGCTTTGCCCCGCACCGCAGAGGTCGCAATGGTGATCGGCCTTCGCAGGCTCAAACGGGTGATCCTCAAAATCGAGGCTGACCACCTTGGTATAGGGCGGCAGCGCATAGATGCGCTGTTCGCGTCCCGCGCCGAACAACTGGATCGCCGCCATGCCCGACAGTTTCGGATTGTCGAATTTCGGGATCGGCGAAGGGTCCATCACATAGCGGTCCTCAACCTTCACCGGATAGGCGTATGAGGTCGCGATTTCGCCGTGGCGGGCGATGTCTTCGTAAAGCTTCACATGCATCAGCCCGTATTCCTCAAGCGCATGCATGCGGCGCGTCTCGCTTTCGCGCGGCTCAAGAAAGCGCAGGGGTTCGGGGATCGGCACCTGATAGACGAGCACCTGACCCTCAGTCAGCTTTTCCTCGGGAATGCGGTGGCGGGTCTGGATGATGCTTGCCTTCGCCGTGGCGGTCGTTGTGGCGACGCGGGCCGTGCGTTCGAAGAATTTGCGGATCGAGACGGCGTTGGTCGTATCATCCGCCCCCTGGTCGATGACCTTCAGCGTATCGGCGGGCGCGAGGCAGGCCGCCGTCACCTGCACCCCGCCGGTGCCCCAGCCGTAAGGCATCGGCATTTCGCGGCTGGCGAAGGGCACCTGATAGCCGGGGATCGCAAGCGCCTTGAGCAGCGCGCGGCGGATCATCCGCTTGGTCGCCTCATCGAGATAGGCGAAGTTGTAGGCCAGATCACTCATTCCGCCGCCTCCAATGCCCCGGGCGCAGCGACAGCGGCGCGGCGCAGTTTGCGGATGAGTTCCAGTTCCGACTGGAAATCGACGTAGTGGGGCAGCTTGATATGTTCGAGGAAACCCGTCGCCTGGATATTGTCGGAATGATAAAGGACGAATTCCGTATCCTGCGCCGGTGCGCCGGTGTTTTCCTCGCCCAGTTCTTCCCAGCGCAAGGCGCGGTCGACAAGGCTCATGGAAATCGCCTTGCGTTCGGACTGGCCCATGACAAGGCCGTAGCCCCGGGTGAATTGCGGCGGTTCGGTTTTTGATCCGGTGAACTGGTTCACCGTTTCGCATTCGGTCAATTCGATCTCTCCGATCTCAATGGAAAAGCCGAGTTCGGGGATCTCCATCTCGACCGCGCAGGTGCCGATGCGCAATTCGCCGACGAAGGCATGCGTGCGCCCGTAGCCGCGCTGGGTGGAATAGGCGAGCGACAGCAGAAAGCCCTCATCGCCGCGCGTCAGGGCCTGAAGGCGCAGCGGACGGTCGGCGGGCAGTTCCATGGGCTCACGCGTCAGGTCACGCGGGGTGCCGTGATCCGCGCCAAGCGGTTCCATCAGCCCATCGCGGTCCAGCAGCGACAGGATATGCGGCGCGGGATCGGGGTCGGCGGCTTTCCGTTCGGCCGTGGACGCGTCGCCCTCGGCCATCAGTTTGAAGTCGAGCAGGCGGTGCGTGTAGTCGAAGGTCGGGCCCAGAACCTGCCCGCCAGGCACATCCTTGAACGTGGCCGAGATGCGGCGGGTGATCGCCATATCGCCGGTTTCGATCGGACGGGATGACCCGAAGCGAGGCAGCGTGGTGCGGTAGGCGCGTATAAGAAAAATCGCCTCGATCAGATCACCGCGCGCCTGTTTGATCGCCAGTGCGGCAAGGTCGGGATCGTAAAGCGAGCCCTCGGCCATCACCCGGTTGACCGCGAGCGTCATTTGTTCGCGGATTTGCGCGATGGTGAGGTCCGGAACGGCGGGGTCGCCGCGCCGTTCCTCGGCCAGCCATTGGTGGGCTGCGTCGATGGCGCGTTCGCCGCCTTTGGTCGCTACATACATCCTAAAGTGCCGTCACATGGGTTGACCGCGGCAGGGCGGTAACGCTGGTATTGCTGGTGAACAGGCAGTCGAAGCCCAGCGGGAAGCGCGCACGATTGTCACGGAAGGCTGCAATCTCTGGCAGGCGGGCCTCATGCGCGGTCTCGATCCCCGGGCCGGTCAGACGGGCATTCGGTTCTGTAAGCGCCTCCATCTCGACGACCAGCGTGGCCGAACGGTCGGGATAGTCCGATGTGCCGATGTCGAAACGCGAGATCGGGTGCAACGCTTCCCATGTGCCGAGTGCGAATGTCGCCTGTTCGGCGGGCACGATGGGCGCGCCGCAATGAAAGGCGATCCAGTCGCGAATGGCGGCGGTGTCATGCGAGGGCGCGAGAAAGAGCGAGGTCGATGTATCTGCGAGTGTCAGAAGTACTGTGCCCGCTGCAACAGACAAGGGTGCGGGCGGTATGGCCCCGCTGATGGTCTGGACCCGGCCCGGGCGGGCCATCGCCTCCAGACAGGCGCGGAAGGCAAGGGCGGCATTTTCGGCGGGATGGGCGAATGACCCAATCAGGAAATCTTCCGGCATCGCTAGTCCTCTCCTCTGACCATGGTGAAGAATTCAACTTTGGTTGCGGCGGCTTTCTCGGCCCGGGCGCGGCGGCTGCTTTCTTCCTCCCGGCGCAAGGGCGACAGGATATCGGCCTCGATCCGTTCGGCAGATGGCCCCTGCATCAGCGCGTCAATGGCAGCGGCACGGGCGGCGTGATCGCGGTCGCGGCCCTGTATATAGGCATGCCCGACAGCGCCGGATTTAAGCCTGAGTGCACAGCGCGTGACCGACATCTCACCCAGGTTGAAGGCCCCGCCCGAGGCGCCCACCCGACCTTGAACCATCACGGCGCCGCTTTCGGGTGGGCGCAGCCAGTCATGCGGCGGAAGATCGGGCATCAGGGCGGACAGCCGGGTCGGGTTCGCACGGGCCAGAAGACCCATACGGGCCTGCCGGTCTTTGGTATGTGTCGTCGTCATGGACATCTTGCCGATTTGTCTAGATTGCTATACAACTAGACAAGTCATCGCCGATCCGGGCCCCAAAGACAAATGAAGTTTCTATGACAAAGTCCTCACCCGTCTGGCGCATGATTGCCGACACAATGCGATCCGAAATCAGCGCCGGGCTTTACCCGGAAGGTGCGAAACTGCCGACCGAGGCACAGCTTTCTGCCCGCTTCGGCGTGAACCGCCATACGGTCCGTCATGCGCTGGCGCATCTGGCCGGGGCAGGCCTGACCGTCTCGCGTCGCGGGGCCGGGGTTTTTGTCGCGGCCGCGCCGCCCACCGACTATCCGCTGGGCCGCCGCGTGCGGTTTCAGCAGAATGTCACGGCCAGCGGCCGCACCCCGTCGCGTGAGGTGATCCGGATCGAGACGCGGCCTGCCACCGCGGCGGAAGCCCGCGCGGTCGGCACCGACCGGGTCCATGTCTTCGAAGGCATCTCGCTTGGCGATACGCTGCCGCTGAACCTCTTTCGGTCGGTCTTTCCGGCCGACCGCTTCCCGGCGCTGCCCGAGGCGCTGGGGCGGTTGAAATCGGTCACGGCGGCCCTGGCCGAGATGGAGGTGACCGACTATACCCGCGCCTCCACCCGCATCACGGCAAAGGCCGCGCGCGGGCCACGTGCCGGCCTTCTGAAAGTGGCCGAAGGCGCGCCGATCCTCAGGACCGAGGCGATCAATGTGGATGCGTCAGGGCGGGTGGTGGAATTCGGGATCAGCTGGTTCCCGGGCGACCGGGTCGCGCTGACGGTGGCACCGGACGAAAACTAGCGCTCATATGCGTCAAGAAATGCCTCGGCGGGCAGACGGCGAAAGTCGTCAAGTGCCGCACGCAGCCGGGCAGGATCCCAGTTCCACCATGCGAGCCTCAGCAGACGTTCGGCAATGGCTTCGGGAAAGCGGCGGCGCAGGGGTTCTGCAGGGACGCCCGCAACGATCATGAACGGGGCGACGTCCTTTGTAACGACCGCGCCAGCGGCGACGACCGCACCGATGCCCACCTTTACCTCAGGCTTGACGATCGCGCCGTGGCCGATCCAGCAATCGGCACCAAGGATCGTCCGCCGCAGGGCCCGGCGCGCGAAGAACCCGGCATCGTCTTCCACGTCGTCGAAATAGGATGCCGAGCGGTAGAGGAAATGATGCTGCGCTGCATTGCGCCAGGGGTGGTCGGACGGTCCGATCCGCGTCATTGCCGCGATGTTGGCAAAGCGTCCGACATCGGTATTGGCGATATCGGCGAGGCGGTCGCAATAGGCATAGTCGCCGAACACCGTGTTCTGAATGCGCGATCCCTGCCCGACCTCGGTAAAGGCCCCGAAGGTCGCGTTCACGATTGTGCAGTCGGGATGGATCAGGGGCGCATTCGCCCGAAGCCGCGCCATGACCTCAGCCCTTGATGATCCGCCGCCGGACCCAGCCCGAGAGGCTGTCGAGCAGCATCACCGTCAGGACGATCAGCACCATGTAATAGGAGACCTCTTCCCAGTCCTTCTGGGTGATGATCGCCTGCGTCAGCAAAAGCCCGATGCCGCCGCCCACAAGCGCCCCGATCACCGTCGCCGAGCGGGTGTTGGATTCGAGGTAGTAGAGCAGTTGCGACAGGATCACTGGGGCGATCTGGGGAATGACCCCGAAGCGCATCCGTTGCGGCGCATTGGCACCGGTCGATTGCACGCCTTCCACCTGCTTGCCGTCGATATTCTCCAACGCCTCAGAGAAGGTTTTTCCGAAAGTGCCGGTATCGGTCATCAGGATCGCAAGCGCCCCGGTCAAGGGCCCCGGCCCGAAGGCGCGCGACAGGATCACCGTCCAGATCAGACCGTCGATACCGCGGAAAAGGTCGAAGACCCGGCGCAGACCCAGCCGGAGCCAGCGCGCAGGTGTGAAATTCGACGCGGCGAAAAAGGCAAGCGGAAAGGCGATCAGCCCCGCACCCATTGTGCCGAGAAAGGCCATCAGCACCGTTTCGCCCATCGCCCAGAACACATCCGAATGGCGCCACATCTTGTTGGTCCAGAAATCGTGCATCATGGCAGAAAGGTTGGAACGATCCGGCACCACAGCCGTGCCGCTCGTCGCTAGCGTGATCAACTCACCCAGCGATTTGCCGTGGAACGGGCTGTCGAGGGTGAAAAAGAACAGCTCCCACCCTGCCTGATAGCGAAACGTCTCGGCCTTGGACGGCGTCATTGCAAACCGCCAGTCGCCGTGATTGATGCTGACACGGTTTTTCGACATGCTCATCCAGTCGGGTTGATCCATCCCTTCGGGCAGGGTGACAGCGATCGCGCGACCCTCAGGCGCTATGGCCATGTCGCCGAAATCCGGGATGCTCAGCGCGGCAATGCCGGTCGGCAGATACCGCACCTCGGCCCCGCCCGGCAGGTCGATCCGCGTCATTTCGCCAAGCGTCACCCAGTCCGGCGCAGTACCTTCGGGGTATTCGCCCTTGCGTTCGCCCTCGATAGCGGTTGTCACCGCGCCCGTGCGGTTGTCGCGGGTCACATGGGTCTTGTAGGACCAGAAATCGCCCAGAAGCACCGCGGCATTCTCGGGCCTGGCGCGGGAGGCGACACCGGGAATGTCGAAGGCAAAGAAGATGTAGGTGAGGTAGAGCAGGATCAGCCCCGGCACTGCCAAGGACAGCCGCTTGCGCATCCCGAAACGCTGCGCCACCCCGACGCGCAGCGCGTCCATATCCGTCGCGGCAATGCTCATGCGCCCAGGCCCCCTTTGACAAGCCGCGCGCGGGCGCGGTCAGAGAAGTGATCGACGACGATGATGGTCAGGAGCAGGAGCGCAAAGATCGCCACGACCTGATCGTATTTGCCCTGACCCCATTGCAGCGCTGTCTTCAGGTCATAGCCAATGCCGCCGGAGCCGACGAAACCGAGGATCGCCGAGGCGCGGATATTGATCTCAAACCTGAGGAGCGCATAGCTCGACCAGTTCGGCGCGACCTGCGGCAGGACGCCGAACCACATGCGCTGGACCCAGCCGGCACCAGTTGAGGCAAGGCCTTCGACCGGCTTCAGGTCGGCGTTTTCGGCGGCCTCGGAGAAAAGCTTGCCCAGCGCGCCGGTCGTGTGAAAGGCAATGGCGATCATCGCCGGAACCGGGCCGCCGCCAAGCAGAAAGATCAGGACCAGCGCGATGACAATCTCGGGCACCGCGCGCATGATATCCATCGCGCGGCGGAAGAGCGGCGTGAGACGCGGCCAGAGCGCCAGGCCACGGGTTGAAAGAAAGGCCAGCACCATCGCCAGAAGCCCGCCGAAGAGGGTCGAGACGGCGGCGATGTTCAGTGTCTCTAACAGCGAGGGGATGAACTGAACGAAGAGGCCGGGCAGATTGCGCCAGTTTGAGAAAGCTTCGGAAAAGATCTCGGCCGGGAAATCGAGGATGCGGTGCAGACCGTCAAGGAACCCGCCCGCATTGCGGGCATCGGCGGTTCGGAACCCGCTGGCCATGAGCACCATGAAGAGGACAATCAAAACGCCCCCGTAAAGGCGCTTGCGGCGGATCATGGCAATATAGTCTGCGGGGTCAGGTTGGGCAGCGAGGCTCATGGCATGTCCGGATATGAGAGGGCCGGGGGCATGAACCCCCGGCCCGAGGGTCGCTTAGGACCCGGATTCGATCTTCTGGCGACGAATTTCGACGATGGTTTTGTAGTAGTCATGCGTGATCGGCACGAAACCCGCCGTTTCGCCCGCAGCAACGCCGTAAGCGCATTCGGGATCGCTTTCCTTCAGGCCCGCCATCAGCGCCGTCATCTTGACGCGCACCTCTTCGGGCAGCGCCTTGCGGATGACCAGCGGCTCACCCGCGATGGGCTTGGAACGCCAGATTTCCACGAGGTCGTTCATATCGACCAGACCTGCATCGACCGCCTTGCGCAGCGCGCCGAAGTTATAGCCGTCTTCCCAGTTGCCCTGACCATCGGCCCAGGTCACGCCCGCGTCGATATCGCCGTTGCTGACCGCAACGATGGTCTGTTCATGACCTCCGGTGAACTTCACCTCACCAAAATAGTCACCCGAATTCATCGAATGGCCGGTCTCTGCCGGGATCTCGACCGAGGGGATCAGATAGCCCGAAGTGGAGTTCGGATCGCCAAAGCCAAAGCTTTTGCCCTGCACATCGGCGAGTGTGGCGATGCCGCTGTCCTTGCGGGCAAAACCAATGGAGAAATAGGTGTAAGAGCCATCAAGCGCGGTCTTGACCAGAACCGGTTCCACTGCTTCAGGGTCGGTCAGATAGACTTTGGCATAGCTTGAAGCCCCCATCAGCGACATGTCGATGGTGCCGCCCAGCAGGCCCTGAATCACACCGTCATAGTCGGCGGGCGCAAAGAGTTTCACCGGCACGCCCAAAGCGTCCTCGGCATGCTTGCGCAGGCATTCGTTCGAGCTGAGGCGATCCTGGGCGTTTTCGCCACCGAGGATGCCGATGTTGAAGCCGGTGATCTCTTCAGCGTGAAGCGCGCCGGAAAGCGCGGTCGTGGCGGCCAGAATGGCAAGCAGGTTTTTCATGGCAGTCTTCCTTGTGATGGGCCTGCCCGGATGGCATGGCCCGGTTCTACTCAGTCGCCCAGCATGGCGACGGCGTAATCCGTGTCGGGTTCGAGCGCCTCGATGGCGGTTGAGGTCGCGGCCTCGGAAAACGAGGCGTCGGCCCCGTAAATGTCGCGCGCAACCCCGGTTGTCAGTTGATCGGGCGTGCCGTCAAAGACGACGCGCCCGTCGCGCATCCCGATCACCCGGTCGCAATAGCGACGCGCGGTGTCGAGCGTGTGGAGATTGGCGATCACCATGCGACCGTCCTCGGTCTGGATGCGTTTCAGCGTATCCATCACCACCTGCGCGTTCATCGGATCGAGCGAGGCGATGGGTTCATCCGCAAGGATGATTGCCGGGTCCTGCATCAGGGCGCGGGCAATGGCGACGCGCTGTTGCTGGCCGCCCGACAGGGCCTCGGCCCGTTTGGCGGCCTGTTCGGCCACGCCAAGCCGGTCGAGAATGTCCAGCGCCTGCCGGATATCGGCTTCGGACCACAGATTGAACACGGTCCGCATGGTCGAGCGCCGCCCAAGCAGCCCGTGCAGCACGTTCGAGGCGACATCCATGCGCGGCACAAGATTGAACTGCTGAAAGACCATCGCGCAGCGGTTCTGCCAGGCGCGTTTCCCGGCCCCCTTGAGGGCCAGGATATCGGTGCCGTCGACAAGGATCTGCCCACGGCTCGCATCCGACAGACGGTTGAGCATCCGCAGCAGCGTGGACTTTCCGGCACCCGACCGGCCGATGATGCCGACGAACCCGGCACCGTCCAGCGACAGGCTCACATTGTCGACCGCGGCCTTGGGGCCGTAGATCTTGCTGACATTGACGATGTCGATTTTCATGTGACCCCCAACCAGTTGGAGGCCGTCTAGGCCCGGTTTGTGAC
>NZ_JBARVQ010000482.1:0-2137 GCF_049646345.1 Albidovulum sp.
TCTGGCGATGCTGCCGAGCGGACCGCGTTCCTGGGCCGGGTTGCCGGATGTCGAGGTCTTTTTGGAACGTCCCGGCGATTTCGACGTTCTGCTTGTGGGCATGGGCGCGGAGATCGCGCCGCTGCCCGGCGACGTCCGGACCCGTCTTGAGGGTGCGGGCATCGCCGTCGAGATCATGGGGACGCCGTCGGCGTGCCGGACCTACAACGTGCTTCTGGGCGAAGGCCGGCGGATCGCCGCGGCCTTGGCGCCCGTCTGAGACGACGACATCCGTCCGGCCCTTTCCCCGGCCGATGGCGGGCGTATATACCAACCGGGGAACGCGCCCTGAAACGAAGAAAACGAGCGAGGAAAACCAATGGCTTTCGAACTTCCCGATCTTCCCTACGCCCACGACGCGCTGGCATCGGCCGGCATGTCCAAGGAGACGCTGGAGTACCATCACGACATCCACCACAAGGCCTATGTCGACAACGGCAACAAGCTGATCGCCGGGACCGAGTGGGAGGGCAAATCGCTCGAAGACATCGTCATCGGCACCTATCAGGCGGGTGCCGTGGCCCAGAACGGCATCTTCAACAACGCATCCCAGCATTGGAACCACGCCCAGTTCTGGGAAATGATGGGGCCGGGCGGCAATGCGATGCCGGGTGAACTGGAAAAGGCGATCACCGAGAGCTTTGGTTCGGTCCAGCAGTTCAAGGACGACTTCGCCGCCGCCGGTGCCGGTCAGTTCGGCTCGGGCTGGGCCTGGCTTGTCAAGGACAAGGACGGCAGCCTCAAGGTCACCAAGACCGAAAACGGTGTGAACCCCTTGTGCTTCGGTCAGACAGCGCTTCTGGGCTGTGACGTGTGGGAACATTCCTATTACATCGACTTCCGCAACAAGCGGCCTGCCTATCTCACGAACTTCCTCGATAAGCTCGTGAACTGGGAAAACGTCGCCTCGCGCCTCTGACGTGATCACACGGCGCGGAATATTGAAGGGCCTGCTGGGTGTGTTCCTGGCAGGCCTTTTCACGTCCCTCTACGGGTTCTTCATCGAGCCCGCTTTGCGCCTGCGTGTGAAACGCCAGCGCATCCGGCCTGTGAACTGGACCGGCGGGGAGCTGAAGATCGCGGTTCTGGCCGATATCCATATGGGTGAACCCTATGTGACGCTGGACCGGCTGAAGCGGATCGTGACGCGCACCAATGCGCTCGGCGCCGATCTGATCGTGATCCTTGGCGATCTTGAAGTGGGGCACCGGTTCACAACCAAAAAAGTCTCAATGGAAGAGACGGCGAAGGTGCTGGCGGATCTCTCCGCGCCGATGGGCCGTTTCGCCATCCTTGGCAATCACGACTGGTGGCATGACCGGGCCGCACAGGCGCGCGGCGGCGGGCCGAACCGGATTGCGGAACTGCTGCGGGCGGCCGGTGTACCGGTGATGCAGAACGAGGCGATCCGGCTGGGTGAGGGGGCGGCATCAGGCCCGTTCTGGCTCGCAGGGCTCGATGACCAGTTGGCGATCGGCATTGGCGATATGGTGTTCCGGGGGCTTGACGACCTGCCGGGGACCGAAGCCCAGATCACCGACGACGCGCCCGCGATCCTTTTGGCGCATGAACCCGATATCTTTCCGAACGTGCCCAATCGGTTCTGCCTGACGCTTTCGGGCCATACCCATGGCGGGCAGGTGCGTCTTTTCGGCTATTCCCCCATCGTGCCATCGAAATTCGGCAATCGTTATGCGTATGGCCATGTGCGGGAAGGCGATCGCGACCTGATCGTTTCGGGCGGGATCGGCTGTTCGATCATACCTGTCCGTTTCGGTGTCGTGCCCGAGATCACACTGATCGAAATCGGCGTTTGATCGCGAAGAGTGAAATAACGTGTCGGTAAAAAACGTATTTGTCCGTTTGCGGGTCTGAGCAGCCACTGGGGCGCAACCCAATTTACCCGCGAACAGGCGCGACCCGCAGCGGGACGGTGTCTGCCCGTGGGGTGTGCGGCGTTTCTGACAAGGGCGCCGCGCCGTGCGGTTGGCAAGCGGAATTTGCACTGGAGTTGATGACGGCACGGATCGTGGCCGGGACCCTTCACGAGGGGACGACAGTTCGGGACGCGACGGCGCGGCATGATCTGCGGCCCAAT
>NZ_JBARVQ010000483.1:0-3400 GCF_049646345.1 Albidovulum sp.
GTTCTGAGGTGGTCTTTGATGCAAGGCTGAACTGCGACAGTCTGGCAAAGGCACGCGCGTTAAAGAGTGTTCCTTTCACACCGGAAGTTACGGGTGAAGTCGAAGTCAGACACCTGTCCGAGCCTAGATTGTTGTGTCGGATGCCGCGTTCTGCGAAGCAAATCCAATTCAAGTCACTTGAGATCCAGCCTCTGGCAGTGATCTCGAACGAAGAGCAGCCTATCAGGGATATCCTAACCAGAGAGGACTATGGCCGCGCAGACAAAATTGTCGAACAATCGGCTTCGGACATAGATGTTCAATCATGGAGCAAGAAGCTAGACGAGGCTTTGAAGTTCAACTGGCTTGACGAAGAGGCGTGTTGGGGGAGGCGACGCGAAGGATGCTCCGAACTGGCGATGACATATTGCGCGCCTCCCCTATGACGCCTGTCAGCCCGCCCGCGCCTGCCGCTTGCGTTCATGCGGGTCGAGGAAGCGTTTGCGGAGGCGGACGATTTTTGGCGTGACCTCCACCAGTTCATCGTCCTGCACATAGGCGATGGCCTCTTCGAGGCTCATCCGCACGGGCGGGGTCAGGCGGACCGCCTCATCCGTACCGCTCGCGCGGACGTTGGTCAGCTTCTTGCCCTTGAGGGGGTTCACTTCCAGATCGTTGTCGCGGGAATGTTCGCCGATGATCATCCCCTCATAGACCTGTTCCTGCGCGCCGATGAAAAGCTTGCCCCGATCTTCGAGGTTCCAGAGAGCGTAGGCCACCGAAACGCCGTTCTCCATCGAGATCAGCACTCCGACATGGCGCCCGTCGATCGGGCCCTTGTGCGGCGCCCAGCCGTGGAAGATACGGTTCAGAACGCCGGTGCCGCGGGTGTCGGTCAGGAACTGGCCGTGATAGCCGATAAGACCGCGCGACGGCACATGGGCGACGATCCGGGTCTTGCCGGCACCCGCCGGTTTCATCTCGGCCAGATCGCCCTTGCGCTGGCCGGTCAGCTTTTCGATCACCACGCCGGAATATTCGTCATCAACATCAACGATGACTTCCTCGATCGGCTCCATCCTCTGGCCGTCCTCCTCGCGGAAGATCACGCGGGGACGGGAGATTGACAGCTCGAACCCTTCGCGGCGCATGTTTTCGATCAGAACGCCCATCTGCAATTCGCCGCGCCCCGAAACGATGAAGGCCTCGCCGCCCGGCGTGTCCTCGATCCGGATCGCGACGTTGCTTTCGGCCTCTTTCATCAGCCGTTCACGGATAACACGGGACTGGACCTTGTTGCCGTCCTTGCCCGCAAGCGGTGAATCATTGATGCCGAAGGTGACCGAGATCGTCGGCGGGTCAATCGGCTGGGCGGGCAGCGGCACGTCGATGGAAAGATCACACAGCGTGTCGGCGACGGTGGCCTTGGTCATACCCGCAAGCGTCACGATATCCCCCGCGACAGCCTCATCGATGGGCTGCTGGCCGAGGCCGCGGAAGGCGAGGATCTTGGTCACGCGGAACTGTTCGATCTTTTCGGCCTTGCGGGACAGTGCCTTGATCGTCTCGCCGACCTTCAGCGTGCCGCTTTCCACGCGGCCGGTCAGGATGCGGCCGATGAAGGGGTCGGCGGACAGCGTCGTTGCCAGCATGCGGAAGGGTTTCGCCGCATCAGCGATCTGGCGCGGTGCGGGGACGTGTTTGACGATCAGGTCGAAAAGCGCGTCAAGGTTCTCGCGCGGCCCGTCCAGTTCCGCATCCGCCCAGCCGGAGCGGCCCGAGGCGTAAAGATGCGGGAAGTCGAGCTGGTCGTCATCGGCACCGAGGTTGGCGAAGAGGTCGAAAACCTCGTTCAGCGCCCGGTCGGGTTCTGCATCGGGTTTGTCGACCTTGTTCAGCACGACGATGGGGCGCAGGCCGAGGGCAAGCGCCTTCGAGGTCACGAATTTGGTCTGCGGCATCGGCCCTTCGGCGGCATCGACCAGCAGCACAACACCGTCGACCATATTGAGGATACGCTCGACCTCACCGCCGAAATCGGCGTGACCGGGCGTGTCGACGATATTGATCCGGGTCTCACCGTGCTCGACGCTCGTGCATTTGGCGAGAATGGTGATACCGCGCTCACGCTCGATATCGTTGCTGTCCATCGCCCGTTCGGTCGTGGCCTGATTTTCCCGGTAGGTTCCGGATTGCTTGAGAAGTTCGTCCACGAGCGTTGTCTTGCCGTGGTCAACGTGCGCGATGATCGCGATATTGCGAAGGTCCATGGGTCTGCCGTTTCCTGAGGTTGGCGTGGCCTTAGAGGAATTTGGCCGGGATGGCCAGAGCGGAGTGCTGCTGTCCGGTTTTCAACGTCCGTAGCAGGCCCGATCAGCCCCCAAACCTCAGGCTGGTCCAGCGAATAAAACGGGACAGTGCGGACTTTCAGAAAGAAGCGCCCTTAGCCCGGGAACAAGCCGAAGGCGCCGGGCGAGCGCCTGCCCGTCCCGGCGGGCTGGCGCTTTGGATGCGGCGTACTTCGCATAAGGTCGGAGGGGCTTTGCGACGATAAACAGCCCTGAATTCAGGTCGCTGCGCCACCCCACGGGCAGGCGCCCGCCCGGCTTGCGTTGCGCATAGGGCAAAGTCGGCAAAGGGATCTGAGTGGTTCCACTGGAACGTTTCGCCCCCCCGAATGCGGGGGCGGACATCACTCCATCTCAATTGTGCCGGGCGGTTTCGAGGTCACGTCATACATGACCCGATTGACGCCCTGTACCTCGTTGATGATCCGCGTCGCGGTTTCGCCAAGGAAATCGTGAGTGAAGGGGTAATAGTCGGCGGTCATCCCGTCGACGCTGGTCACAGCCCGCAGGGAGAGCGCGTAATCATAGGTCCGGTAGTCGCCCATGACGCCCACCGTCTTCAGCGGCAGAATGGCGGCGAAGGCCTGCCAGATCTCGTCATAGAGCCCGTGCTTGCGGATCTGGTCGATATAGACGGCATCGGCCTGCCGCAGGATGTCGAGCTTTTCGCGGGTGATCTCGCCCGGGCAACGGATGGCGAGGCCGGGGCCGGGGAAGGGGTGGCGTCCGATGAAGCTCGGCGGCAGACCAAGCTCGTGGCCAAGGGCGCGGACCTCATCCTTGAAGAGTTCGCGCAGGGGTTCGACCAGCTTCAACCCCATCTTTTCCGGCAACCCGCCGACATTGTGGTGCGACTTGATCGTGACCGAGGGCCCGCCGGAAAAGCTGACCGATTCGATCACGTCGGGGTAAAGCGTACCCTGCGCCAGGAATTCGGCGCCGCCGACGGCGGAGGCGTGCTTCTGGAACACGTCGATGAACAGGCGGCCGATGATCTTGCGCTTGGTCTCGGGGTCGGACTGGCCGTCGAGTTCGCCGAGGAACAGGTCCGCCTCGTCGGCATGGATCAGGGG
>NZ_JBARVQ010000484.1:0-1877 GCF_049646345.1 Albidovulum sp.
GCGCTGAACGGTTCGCCGCTGGCTGTATACTGGGTTGAACTGGATGTCTGGACCGCCGTATTGCTGCCGTTGTTCACGAAATTGGCGGTCACGTTCATCCCGCCGGTATCCTGAATGAAGCCGCCAGCGATGTTCGAGCCGCTTGTGGCATGGCCGACCCAGTTCAGATACTCCTGTGTGCCGGTCGTAGTCTGTCCGCCGCCATCTATCGTGTCATTGCCATCGCCGCCGAGGATGGAGTCGGCGCCATCACCACCCGAAATTGAATCGGCCCCGGCACCGCCATCTATCGTGTCCGTACCAGTCCCGCCGCTGATCGTATCGTTGCCAAGTCCGCCGGAAATGCTGTCATTTCCGTCACCACCGCTGATCTGGTCCGCGCCGTCACCGCCAAGCACGGTATCATTGCCGCCGCCCGCCGAAATCGTGTCGGCCCCGGCCCCGCCATCAATGTAATTGGCCCCCGATGAGCCGGTCAGCGTGTCGTTGAAACTCGACCCGATCACCCCTTCGATCGAGTTCAGCACGTCGCCGGTGGCGTTGCCGCCGGTGGCCGTGTTGGTCGAAAGGTTGACATTGACCGCGCTGCCCGAGCCGGAATAGCTGGCCGTGTCAGTGCCCGCGCCGCCATAAAGCGTGTCGGACCCCGCGCCGCCCTGAAGCGTGTCGTTGCCGTCCCCGCCAAAGATCACGTCATTGCCGCTGCCGCCATTGATGGAGTCATTGCCGGTGCCGGTCTGGCTGGTCGTCGACCCGCCATAAATCGTATCGTTTCCGATCCCGCCGATCAGAGTATCGGCGCCGGATGTACCCATGGTCGGTGCGTAGGTCGGTGCACTGGTCGCGGTCGCGCTGCCGCTGCTGATCGTCCAGGTATTTGGCACGAAGTAGGTGCTGCCGTCAGTGCCGAGATAGTAGACCCCGGTATCGGTGATATTGGAATAGAACTGGCCGTCGCCGGTCCAGACGCCGGACCAGTTCCAGGACCCAGCTCCGATCGTCGATTGGGTGGTGAAGGTGGCTTGGGTGCCGCCGATCCCATCGCCGCTGTTCAGGGCATTGTTGCCGCCCAAAGAGACAAGATAGCCAGTAGGCATAGTACGTACCTTTCACCATTTAACACGCCCGAGCGCAGAGCGTCAGACAGAGTCATCCCACCTTCATGGGAACTGGTTAAGATTTGCGGAAGGCAGAAATTAGGCAGGCCTGCGTCGGGACTGTGCTGATTTCCGCGGTAAATTCACCATATGATTGTATGCTACGCAATAAAAGTCGCGGCAAGGTAGCAAGGCGGCAGGTTCAGGTCAAAGCGTTGTTCGCAATCGCCAGAGTTCAGGGAACAGCTCCACCTCCAGCATGCGACGCAGATAGGGTACGCCGCCGGTACCGCCGGTGCCGCGCTTCAACCCGATCACACGTTCGACCGTGGTCACGTGGTTGAAACGCCAGCGGCGGAAGTAATCCTCAAAATCCACGAGCTTCTCGGCCAGATCGTAAAGCGCCCAATGCGCCTCTGGGTCGGCATAGACAATGCGCCAGGCAGCCTCGACACCGTCATGTGCGCTCCAGGGGTCGCTAAGATCACGGCGCAGAACCTCATCCGGTATCGGCAGCCCGCCGCGATGGGCCGCGTGCAATGCCTCGTCATATAGCGATGGCCGGGCAAGTTCCGCTGTAAGCCGGACGGTGATCTCGGGCCGATGGGCATGGGGCTTCAGCATGGCAGGATTTCGGTTCCCGGCGGCGAATTCGATCTGCCGGTATTGCCAGGACTGGAACCCGGATGAGGCGCCGAGTGCGGCGCGAAAGCACGTGTAGTCCGAGGGGGTCATCGTGCGCAGAACATCCCAGGCGGAATTGAGCTGTTCCATGATCCG